>CAIRND010000494.1 GCA_903879825.1 uncultured Geobacteraceae bacterium | reverse complement strand
AACTGACACTGCGGGATGCCCGTGAACTGATTGAAAGGGAAATGGTTATTGCCGCGATAGAAAATCAAAACAACAATATGGCTAAAGCTTCAGAGGTATTGGGGATCAGCAGGCCGACATTGTATGATCTGGTAAAGAAACACAACATTTCAAAAGCGTTTGAGTAGGTGTTTGCTCAGTTTCTGCGGAGACGAAAAAATTCGCCTCCGCAGAGTTCACAAGCTATTTGGAGTGACAACCTTTACAGGCCGTAGGACCTTTTTTCATATCAGCGTGGCATTCCTTGCACATTTTGTGGGCAGACTCTTTGCCAAAACCTTCAATTTTCCCGCCTTCAGCTTTGGCATGACATTTTTTACAGTCTTTCAGAGCTTCAACATGAGCTTTATGCTTGAAGGAAACACCTTTTTTAAGCTCAATTACATCAGCGGCGAATGCTGATCCAGCAAAAACGGTTACTGCCAGTACTGCGATGATCATCTTTTTCATGTTCACGTCTCCTTGTTGCGTTGGATTTCTGCGCGAGGCGCAGTATAAAACAGAGTAGTCAGGGTTGAAATAGCGAGATGGACAGTTTTCGGTTGATAGCTATATCATCCTGAATAAGACTCAGTCAAAGCTTTTTTGTATACAATGAAGGGAAAATCAAAGTTTTCGGTACTAATCTCTTCCCACTGTTTTCCACTTATCTGCCCACTCCCAATTTTCAACACCTCCTCAAAACCCCCAATACCCTCTTGACGAAATCTTGATCAGAGGGGTATGGTCAGCACACAAAAATAACATTCCTTTCCTGCACCGGAGACGGAACCATGGCGAAAAGTTTGTTCATAGCAGCTATTGACAAGAACAGCGGTAAAACCACAACCAGTATCTGCCTGATGCATCTTGCCCGTAAAAAATACCAGCGGGTCGGCTTCTTCAAACCGTTTGGAGGTCAATCGCTCCGCTTTCGGAAAACGCTGGTCGACAAGGATGTTGCCTTAATGTCCCAGGTTTTCAATCTGACGACTAACCCCAGCGTAATGTCACCTGTTGTCCTGTCCCCGTCCACAACCCATCAGGTGGTGGACGGGAAAATCTCACCTGCTGATCTCCAGGAAAAGATCGTTTGTGCCTATGCAGAACTTCAGAAAGAGTGCGATTTCATCATCGTCGAAGGTTCCGGGCATCCAGGCGTAGGCTCAGTTATTCAGTTGTCTAACGCCAGAATCGCCCATATTCTTAACACACCGGTGCTGCTGGTGACCGGCGGTGGCCTGGGAAATGTAGTGGATCGCCTCGCAATGATCATGGCGCTATTTGAAAAAGAGTCCGTTGATGTGAGAGCAATACTGGTCAACCGCCTCATAGCGGAGAAGCGTGAGCGGAGTCTCGATTACCTCAGTCGCGCCCTCATGAACGAGCCATTCAATATTATCGGTGGATTTGACTATCAGCCCATTCTTGCAAACCCCACTCTGAGACGCATATCAAACCTGCTTGATCGACCCATACTGGGAAATCGGCGGGATATGCAGAAAATCATCTACAAGGTACTCGTCGGAGCAGCCTCCACCCAGCGTGTGACTGAACTGCTACAGGAACCTTCTTTGATTCTGGTTACGAGCAGCAGAGATGAGCTATTGGTGACCTTGGCTCACCTTTACAGGATGCCGCAATACCGCCCTCTTATCGTCGGCCTGGCCATTACAGGAGTATCACCCATCAGCCCGATAACGCAGCAGATTCTGGACAAAAGCAGAATCCCCTACCTGCGCGATGAAGCGAGAACCTCAGCAGAACTGTACCAGATTATCGGCAGGGACGTTTCCAAAATCATCGCAGAGGATACGGAAAAGCTTGATCTCATCCGGTCTCTTGCTGAACAAAGTTTTGATTTCAACGCAATTGATGAATTATTTTCCTAACGCAATTCCATCATGACTTAAAAAGGAATAAGTATGACTATCAAGATTGATCCTCAGCACACGTTAGTTGTCGGCTGCCTGGTACGCAACGCTCACGATGAAATATTACTTATCAGAAATGAAAAACGTGGCTGGGAGATCCCTCAAGGACGGGTAGAGGAAGGAGAGAACCTCATTGAAGCTCTGCATCGCGAAGTTCGCGAGGAAGCGGGAGTAGAAATTGAAATGGGTCCGCTTGCCGCCGTCTGGTCAAAAGTCGCTCCGCCGCCAGCGGTAATATTCACCTTTCTTGGGCGCTATCTGAGTGGTGAACTCACTCCCACCGGTGACAGTGTTGAAGCGCGCTGGATCGCTCCCCGCGAAGCTCTGAATGAAGTTTCCAACAAAGTGATGAAAGAGCGGCTTCAGGTGTTACTCAATTTTGATGGAACTATCAATTACCGTTCCTACACCTTGAAACCATACCAGGTTCTCGTGGAAAGTAGTATTGGCGGCACCCATACTAAGGCGAAGTAAAACCAGCACATTTTACATTGACAATTCTGAGTCCCGCGACTATAAATTTCACCTACATATTCCTCGTAGATTGAGGCGTTTGCACAAACAGATGCTACTACCCAGAAACGTCGAAAGACGCCAATGCGGTCACCAGGTTTTGTCGGATTAAGGCTTAACCTAATGTAGCTGGAATAATTCCTACGTTGTGCACTGCCGAAAGTCAACCAGGGGGGAAATGGTTTGGTCGCATCTTTGTAAAGGCCCTTTCTTCCCGAATGGGTCTTTTTT
>CAIRND010000493.1 GCA_903879825.1 uncultured Geobacteraceae bacterium | reverse complement strand
TTCTGGCGACCTTGATTTTCGTGTACTCTGCCACTACATTCACCAAGTAATAGTGTTAAAAAGAGATTGCAGTCAAAAAGGACCGTTCACAAGGAGTCACACATATGAAAAGACGCGCACTAAAAGTTTTTGCATTACTGGCCGCCACGCTGTTTCTTTCTGCCACAGTCATGGAATACGAAGCGCATGCGAGAGCCGGCGGTGGAAGCCGCTCCATGGGAAGCAGTGGTTCGCGCAGTTATTCCCGCCCCGCCAGCCCAAGTCCGCAAATGGCACCTTCACGCCCCCAGCAGGCGGCACCCTCCCCTGGTTTCCAACAACCGGCCAGTGGTGGTTTTATGAGAAGTATGGCAGGCGGAATAGCAGGCGGCTTGATCGGCGGAATGCTCTTCAGAGGCCTCGGTTTCGGCGGCATGGGTGGCGGCATGGGTGGTGGCGGAGGAGGAATCGGGCTGTTTGAAATTTTATTACTTGCCGGTATCGGCTACCTGATCTATCGCTATATCAAGAAAAAAAGGGAAGATGAATCGACGATCTCTTATTCACCGGTATCATACGGCGGGGGCACCGTTACTCCAATCACTCAAGCCTATCAGCAGCAGATTCCGGAAAGCGATGATATTGATACCGGCCTGTCCCACATTCGTCAGTTTGACTCTTATTTTGATGAAAATCGCTATAACGACTTGGTTATGGACAACTTCTTCAAGATTCAGGGAGCATGGATGAATCGTGATCTGGCACCGGTACACGGCATTCTCACCGATGAGATGCGGCGTATTTTTCAGGCTGATATTGATACGATGATCAGGGACAAAAAGATAAACCGGCTGGAAAACATTGCCGTGCGGAAAGTTGAAATTGCTGAAGCATGGCAGGAATCAGGTCAGGATTACATCAACACCCTGATTTATGCGAACCTGCTTGACTATACAACGGATGAAGCGGGCATCCTATTAACCGGCAGCAAAAGTGACCCGATCAAGTTTGAGGAGTACTGGACCTTTACCCGTCCGGTCGGCAACAACCCTTGGAAACTGACAAAAATTGACCAAAAATAAACAGGGTACCTCGCAGCACTCATAAACCACTATCCACACGTTGTAAGGAGGGGAGCTTTGTTAGCTTCCCTCCTTATTTTTTAAGGACGTCGTTTAAAGAAACCAGAAGTTGTTCAATATCAACCTTGTGTACACCGGCACCATGCCCTAATGTTTCAAGGTCGGCGATCTGACATTCGCAACAATCAAGGTTATATTGTCTAAAAACAGGCAGGGTCGCTGGATGTTGTGCGATTATATCGGCTATTATCATTTCTTGAGTGATCATTGATTACGCCTCCCGAAGATAGTATTTATGTTAAACCGTATTTCTGCCGCAATGCCGTCTTAACTTCTGGTGGAACAAATTTATCAATGGTACCGTTCAGCGAACAGACCTCTTTGACAATTGAAGAGGAGAGATAACCGTACTGCAGGGACGTCATCATGAAAAGTGTTTCAATCTCCCGACCGATACTGCTGTTCATCTGAGCTATCTGGAATTCATACTCAAAATCTGATACCGCACGTAAACCGCGAATAATAACGTGAGCCCCGCGGGAAGATACATAATCTATCAATAGTCCGCTAAATGTATCAACAGTGACTCTTCCCTCCCCTTTCACAACGTCCTTAATCAACTCAACCCGTTCATCAGTCGTAAACAGCGCGTTTTTCTGAGAGTTTTTGGCAACCGCAACAATAATTTCATCAAAAATAGTCAAGCTGCGCTTGATAATATCAATGTGGCCGTAAGTAATAGGATCAAAGGAACCCGGATACACAGCAATTTTCTTCATTACTCCCCCATTACAAACAATTCAACAGCGGTTTCTCCGTACACTCGCCGGTCAAAATTTTTCAGACACCCATATGTTTCCCGCAGAGGATCACGAGCAGAACACTCCACCACCACAATGGCACCATGAGCTAATACCGTTGATGATCCAATAGCTTCAAGCACCCTCGGGTACAATTCGGAATCATAGGGTGGATCAAAGAAAACAAGATCGTAGCATTGACCACGAGTTGCCATAAATTGTAAAGCCTTTACTGCATCCATAGTCAGAATTACAGATTGATCCTGACAGCAGGTAATACGTATGTTTTTTTCAATGACCGATGTAACAACCTTGTTTTGTTCAACAAAACAGCATGACAGTGCACCGCGACTGAGAGCTTCAATACCCAGGCTGCCGGTTCCGGCGCAGATATCGAGCACACGCATACCTGCAAAATCAATTCGGCTGCCAAGAATACTGAAAAGGGCTTCTTTGACACGATCCGAAGTTGGCCGCGTTGACACCCCAGGAGGGGCAGATAACTTTTTACCACGACAGATTCCTGATATGACACGCATAAATACAGTCCTCAGTCTCGAATTTCAGGGGGAAGCTATCGCACATATCATCATTGGTCAAGCGCGAAGAGTGTACAGCCCTATTGAAGATCAGTGTTTTTTGAATGAACCTTGGAATAAGCAGCTACTCCGTTTCCTGTTCGCACTCCGCCATAAGTCTGACTATTTCTTCGTCACTAATATCAGGTAACACAAACGTACCTTTGGAATCCTTCTCTACCCTGCTGATGCCGGGATAACGTTTTTCCAGAACCTTAATTTCAAGTGACTGCTGCTTAATAGTCGCCAGCAGGCGCCGATTCTCGGCTTCCAGATCGAATTTTTCAATAGCGGAGCGGAGCGCAAATATCAGGTCATGATCGTTCCATGGTTTGGAAAAGAATCGATAAATCTCACCTTCATTGACCGCCTTCATGGCAGCTTCCAGTGTCGCATGACCGGTCAACATGATACGAATAGTATCAGGGTAGTTTGACCGAACCAGCGTCAAAAATTCCGCCCCCTGCATTCCTATCATTCGTTCATCGGATACGACGATTTTGAAATGTACCTTCCTCATTATCTCAAGCGCTTCTTTGGCACTTGTTACCGTAATAATTTCCAGAGGTTCATCAAATAGGGAACGTTTCAGAGCGGATAGTACGCTGGATTCATCATCCACCAACAAAATTCTGTTTTCCATCTACGCCTCCGGGAAAATGTTGTTAACAATATGGGCAATGCCACTATGGTGGTAAACTAATTCTTTATGAGTTATCGTTTTGCATCCCGCCACTCACCGCAAAAAGGGCAGATTTTCCATTCATTCTCCAGCGGCATGCGGCAGCTTTTACAAGAATTGTGACGAAACGATCCACAGTGCGGGCAGAACAAAAATTTGGAATCTATTTTTATTCCGCAGGCTTCGCACGTTCGCTCCATCTTGACCGTCGGACCGATTACTCTCATTATTTCTTCAAGCGTCGTCCAGCCCCGCTTAACCTTCTCCAGCCCATCTTCAAAAAGCGTCCGCATGCCGTTGCTACGGGCAAGATTAAGAAGGTCCGTTTCCCGATAGTCCACTCCGATCAACTGCCGGTAGTCATCGTTCATGACGAACATCTCGTAGATCCCGATACGGCCGCGATAGCCGGTATTATTACACTGAGGACACCCCTGACCGACGACAATATCATCACCGAAGTAATCGAGCGGTAAACGGAGCATCTCCAGCACTTTCGCATCAGGAGCCATTTTGGCTGCGCAACCGCTGCAAACCTTGCGGACAAGCCGTTGAGCGATAACGCCCTCGAGGGCCGAAGCGAGGATATAGGGTTTTATTCCCATATCCACCAAACGGGTGATAGATGCCACCGCGCTGTTTGTATGCAGAGTTGAAAGCACCATATGCCCGGTAAGGGCAGCCTTGAAAGCCACATCCGCAGTATCGAAATCTCTGATCTCGCCAACCAGAATTACATCAGGATCCTGACGCAGAGTTGCCCGCAGCACCTGAGCAAAAGAGAGACCGATTTTTTCATGGATCGAGACCTGGTTCGCCTCTTCCAGAAAATACTCCACCGGCTCTTCAATGGTTTCAAAATTTTTATTGGGATTCATCATGGCCGCAAGAAGCGAGTACAGCATGGTCGTCTTGCCGCTGCCGGTGGGACCGGTGGCGATGACCACTCCCTGCGGCTTACGACTGATAATCGTAATATTTCGGAAATCATCCTCAAGCACCCCCAGTTCATCCAGATGCTTGATGGCGGCGCTCTTGTCCAGGATGCGCATAACAATTTTTTCGCCGTTAATGGTTGGGAGCGACGAAACCCGCATATCAACAACTCGGACGCCCGCCTTGACAGTAATGCGGCCGTCCTGAGGGCGTCTACGCTCGGCTATATCCATCTTTGCCAGTATCTTAAGACGTGAGATGACCGCCTGATGCAGATCTGCCGGAATTTTTATTTTGGAATGCAGCATGCCATCAATACGGAAGCGGATGAGAGTATATTTGGTTTTGGCCTCGATATGAATGTCACTGGCACCGTACCGTATCGCCTCAGAAACGATGGCATTGACGATACGGATGACCGGCGGCACCTTTGACGACCCGATCAACTCCTCAACGCTTATCTCTTTTTCCTCTTCGTCCAGTATGATGTCGATTTCATCCAGTGGCTCCAGATCGCCAAAATCGCCCGGCTCCCCATCCGCCGCCATGCTCCAGGCCTGGGTGATCTTTTCAGCAATCTGTGATGAGGTGGCCAGCAACGACACCACACGTAAACCGGTCACCCTCCCGATATTGTCACAGGTGATGATATCGGAGGGATCGGCCATTGCTATCGTCAATGCGTTTCCATCCAGCCTGATCGGCACCAGGCGACTTTTTTCACAGAGATCCTGCGGCAGGCAGCGGGCGACATTTTTCGCAACCGTAATTTCCCTCAGATCAATAAACTCTACCCCCAACTGTTTCTGAAGCGCAGCAATAATCTGGGACTCATTCAGAATGCCTGATCTAACAAAAAAATCACCTAAAAACTCGTGGTTATCCTTCTGTGTACGGGCACGATCGAGCTCCTGCACACTGATCAATGCCGACTTGACCAGGATATCCCCGAGCATGCCGCGATTCTGCTCAAACAACCCGGCAAAACTTTTGATCTTGGACTGTTGCTGCTGGGCCAGTTCTTTCAGGTGGCGATTTTCGTGCATCAGAACATACTGCTGAAGCGCAAGTGAAACAGTGAGACGCAGATCTTCATCATTCCAGGGCTTGGTGATGAACTTGTAGACGGCTCCCTCCTTGACGGCACCCATAATTGAGTTAACATCGGCATGACCGGTTAACATGATGCGGATAGTATCATGGTATTTATCGCGAACTATTTTGAGAAGTTCAGCACCGTTCATGCCAGGCATACGATGGTCAGTGATAATCAGCTGCACCGGTTGCCGGCCCAGTATATCGAGAGCAATTGTTCCTGACGTCGCGGTCAGAATAGTATAATTTTCCTCCAGAAAGATGCGACGCAGGGCGTTTAACACGTTCTCTTCATCATCAACGAACAGCAAAGTGAAGCCCTGCTCAACCGGCACTGCTGAATCAAACGCCGCTATCACTCCCGCTGAGTCGACAGATGTAGTCTGTCCACCTATTCCTTTGAAAAGTTCAGCATACTTGCTCATGATTCACCTTTTGTCGCTTCGTGACATACACTATTTTACCAGCGGAAATCGTATTGTTACTGCCGTTCCCGTACTCTCAACAGAATCAATAACGATGCTTCCTCCTGCTGCCTGGACAATATCTCGTGCGACAGTCAACCCCATACCTGTACCGCAACCGACTTCATGTGTAGTAAAAAACGGTTCAAAAACCCGCGTAATGTTGTGCGCTGAAATACCGCAGCCGTTGTCGGCAATGCCTATGACAATTTCGTGAGCCGTGCATCTGCTTGAGACGTGAATTTTCAAAGCCTCAGTACGCGACTGAGCAGCATTCTGGATGATTGCAAGGAAAGCCTGGGAGATTAGCCCCGGGTTACAGCCGAACAGCGGCAGCGGCTGAAGTTCCCGTACGATGACCGTCCCCGGAGAAATCTGCGGCACTAACACCGACAGGGTCCGCTCCAGTTCAATATTCAGATCGGCATCAGAATAGCCGCTTTCATCCACATGGGAGAAGCTCTTAAGGTCGGCGACAATGCGGGCAATGCGCTCGGTTCCTTCGATAGATTCCTTCAATAATTCGCTTGAATCGGAAATGACATAATCAAGTTTCAGCTCTCTGCGTTTCTGCTCACTGTCCAGGTGCAACTTGTGCAGAGGGATATTGTTGGCAATCTGCATCTGATAAAAATTGACCATATCCCGCATACGCTCAAAATAATGGCTAAAAGTCACCAGATTGCTGTGGACAAACCCGTTGGGGTTATTGATTTCATGAGCCATGCCGGCCGCCAGACTCCCTACTGCGGCCAGTTTTTCCTGCTGCAGCATCCGGGCGTAGGCCTTTTGCAGCTCAGAGGTACGTTCCTCCACCTGCTGTTCAAGTGAGAAGGCCAGATCCCGGTAACTCTTTTCCGATGCAGTAAGCATCTTGTTGGTTTCAACCAGTTGATCATAGGATTCCTTAACGACTGTCGTATGTATTTCAGTCGTAAGCATCCGTTTGAGGTTATTGGTAATCGTAAACTGAAGAGCATCCCGCGCCAGCAGGGCAAGCGCTTCCCCGGCAGAACCGATTGACGGATCAACGGCCATCACCAGCGTCCCCTGAGGCTCACCTTCCACCAGCAGCGCATGGCGGAACTCCTCAAGTGGTACAAGACCAGTGTCAGCCCCCTGGCGGCACAGCAGCATTCCGTCTTCATCCAGTACCGCCGCCCAGACAGGACCGGCTTTGACCAGGCTCCTCAGTAACGATTCAATCTCTGACCGTGAGATTATCTCGGACAGTCGCCTGTCTTCGCCAACAACAAAACTGACCTGTGCTTTTCGAACGTTCATCGCTGCACCGTGAGTATTTCAGCCAGGAAGAGTTCCCGTTCGACACCGAAACGCGCGGTCAAACCATGCTGGGCGTTGATCGAGTCAAACATCAGACCAAGTACCTCATGAAAAGTTTCCATAACACCCCATCCCTTCAGAGCAGAAGCCATGAATACCGGCACGCCGCTTGGCCCCCAGGCAGTGCGCACATCATCTTCCGGCACACTATCCGCCAGATCTCGCTTATTAAACTGCACCACCAGAGGAACCCGCTCGATGGATAATCCCACCATGGCCAGATTTTTCTCCAGATTATCAAAACTTTCGAAGTTGACCGTCATCTGCGACGGTTGCGAATCTGCCACAAAAACGACACCATCCGCCCGCTGCAGCACCGCTTTACGGGTGGCATCATGGCGCACCTGCCCTGGTACCGTGTACACTTTGAGCTTGATCTTCATGCCGGATGGGGCAACGTAAAAGAACGGCAGCAGATCAAAGTAGATCGTACGATCTTCCGTGGTATCCAATAGCATCAGTTCGCCACGTCCTTCGGGAGAGAGCAGATCGTGGAGTGTCAGCAGATTTGTGGTCTTGCCGGAAAGCGCCGGACCATAATAGACCAGCTTGAGTACAATCCGTTTCCGCTGTTCATCAAATTCGATCATCGCTCTCGTACCCGGTAAAACTTATTATTTCACTGCAAACCCCTCTAAATTTCCCCTTATCAGGGGAGACTTCAAGGCTTCCCCCGCTAGGTAAGGGGGGACTGGTGGGTTGGTTTTAGATGTTTCAAGGTACTAGTCTTCCAAAACCTGCACAAAAATACCGTGTGAGGGTGGGTTTTTGTGATAATTGCTGTGAATGAGGGTTATCCCGGATCGATCCAGCACACTGCCACGCTGCATCAGTAAAACTCCGCTGCCGCTCTCCACGTCACGGGCTATTGTCATACCGGGGACCAACCCGGTCGGACTGACTTCAACCTCTGCTACTGTCCCGGCTTTTTTACCTTCAAAATATACGACCTTGGTGATACTTGAAAAGTGAGCGATCAGGTGAGGGTCAAGGAGAGTCCCACCATGAAAACGGGCATTCATCAAGGCGAAGTCTGCGCGATTGTGACTAACCGAGTGAGCCGATTTTTCAATGTGATCCGCTATAGCAATCAACCGCGCTCCCAGCAAAATCGAATCGCCCTGCAACTCATCAGGGAAGCCGCTGCCGTCATACGCCTCATGATGGCTGCGGATCAGAGGGACAACACCGGACAATTCATCAACCGTGGAGAACATTTTTTCTCCCCTGGCCGGATGCTGCCGGTAATCATTCACTTCACTATCAGACATATCAACAAAAGGTTTCACCAGAGCCTGCGAGAGAGAACCAAACTTGCCGGCATCATGCAGAAGCGCCGCAAGCCTGAACGTGGTAACTGTTTCCGCATCAAGATTCATTTTTCTGGCGACATCCGTCACAAGAATGCTGACGGTGCGGGCATGAACGGCGTTGCGGTCACCCATCACCTCGAAAAAGCTGTCAAAAGTTCGGCTGAGTGTCGAGGTAATGCTGTTTAAATCCCTGTTTTTTATAGCCTGGGTCTGCTCACGAATTGTGGCGGTTGTCTGAAGGAGGCGCTTTTTGAGGCCCTCTTTCCAAGCCTCCATCTCTTCCTTTTGCTGATTAATTATTTCATTTAAGCGCCGCGTTTCGACACCGTGTTGATAAAGCTCCAGTGCCGTACGGATTGCCGTTACCAGATCTTCATCATCCCACGGTTTCGAGATATAGCGCCCTGCCCCGCCCCTGTTGATAGCTTCGATGGTGGCATTGATGTCTGAGTATCCGGTCAAGAGGATTCGCTGTGCGTCGGGTGCAAACTCCTGCGAACGACCAAGAAATTCCGCGCCGTTCATCCCCGGCATGCGCTGGTCGGAAACGATCAGCCCCACGTTGTCGAGTGTTTGGAGTTTTTGCAGTGCAGCCTCGCCCGAAGGAGCGGTCTCAATGTCGAAATCCTCATCCATCAGCAGGCGACTGAGAGCCTTTAGTATATTTTCTTCATCATCAACCAGCAGGACGATCGTGCGTTCCGGCCTCATGCCGCTCCCTCCAGTAACACAAGTACGATCGCCTCATTATCGCTGTACGTTATGGTGCGACCCAAAACCCGGCACAGTGTACCGCCCAGTTTTGTCTCAACTGAAATATATTTATTCCGGCGCACCTGTTCAACAAGTCTGCCCAGTGACACATCACAGCAGACAGCCACATCCGCGCCAAAAACCTCATTGCAGACATTCTTCAGCAGTTTGGCGGCAATTTCATTGCAATAGGCGATCATACCATTTACATCAACCCCAACCACTCCAACCGGAAGGTAGCCCAGGATACTTTGGGAGAACTCCAATGCCTTATTACGCTATTCAAGTTGTTCGGTGCGCAGCTGCACCTTTTCCTCCAGTGCCTGGTTGACTGCGGCAAGATCTTCCAGCAGTTCACGGTTCCTT
>CAIRND010000492.1 GCA_903879825.1 uncultured Geobacteraceae bacterium | reverse complement strand
GCATAAAAGTAAATCGTCAACCATATTTAAGCACTATTTTAAAAAATAAATTATTGCACGCCATCACTAACTCCATTATTTCAAAGAAGATATTTTCGCGCATCTGTTTCAGAAACTTTTTTACTGTTTTACTCATACCAGAGATGCTATTTTTACATCCGCAATTCACTGCACTGAACTAAATCTCCTAAATAAGGTAAGGTCAACGCACATCATGATTATTTTCCCGAATGACATACAGGTAGAGGCCATTATTTTTGATTTTGATGGGGTTATTGTTGATACGGAACCACTTCATTACGCCGCTTTTCAGCGGACGCTGGAGCCACTTGAACTGCATTTTACCTGGCAGGAATATGTTGATGTTTATATTGGATTTGATGACAGGGATGCATTCCGGCATGCTTTTTCCTCTAAAGGAATGATTCTCACTCAGGAGGAGTTGCACCGCTTGATTGAGCGAAAGGCGGGTTTTTTCAAGGACGTCATAGCAGCAGGGGTCCCTGTCTATCCGGGTGTACTGGATCTGATTTTATATCTTCACGCTCATAAAATTCCATTGGCTATCTGCAGCGGGGCACTGAGAACAGATATTGACCCGATCCTGGCAATGCTCGGCATCACAAACTCTTTTGATATCATCGTAACCGCAGATGATGTCGCTGCGAGTAAACCTGATCCTGAATGTTATCAACTTGCGTTCCAGCGGCTACAATCCGCCCATCAAAGCGTGTTCTCTAAAGGTACAACAATCGCCATAGAAGATACGCCTGCCGGAATATCCGCAGCCAAAGCTGCCGGCTTAATGGTATGTGCCGTTACCAATAGCTATCCTGCCGCCAGACTTGACCAAGCGACCTGCATAACCGATTCGCTCGCATCACTTCTGTAATTTATTCAAAATCATGAATTAGCATATTAAATACGGCCTTATTGAGTTCCCTTCATGGCTACTGATAATTTTTAAAAACATCCTCTCGCGACCTTGACCGAAGCAGCTATTCCTGCTAAAAGGTACGACTATTTATTTATTCTTTACAATTATTCTCTCCATCCGGAGGTACATGCGTGACATTTCAAGATCTTATTCTCTCACTTCAGGGTTATTGGGCCAAGCAGGGATGCATCATCCAACAACCCTACGACACAGAAAAGGGCGCCGGCACATTCAATCCAGCCACATTTTTACGCGTACTCGGTCCCGAGCCATGGAATGTCGCCTACGTTGAGCCGTCACGTCGTCCAACTGACGGCCGTTATGGCGAAAACCCCAACCGACTGCAGCACTATTACCAGTTTCAAGTCATCATGAAACCGTCGCCGCTCAACATTCTTGATCTGTATCTGGATTCGCTCCGTTCCTTTGGGCTTGATCCTGCGAAACACGATATCCGCTTTGTCGAAGACGACTGGGAATCACCGACCCTTGGTGCCTGGGGCCTCGGCTGGGAAGTGTGGCTTGATGGGATGGAAATCACCCAGTTTACCTACTTCCAGCAGGCGGGTGGAATCGACTTAAAACCAATACCATCAGAGATCACCTATGGTTGTGAACGTATTGCCATGTATCTACAGGGGGTCGATAACGTCTATGACCTTGAATGGGTTAAAGGAATTAAATACGGCGACATCCACCATGAAAGCGAAGTCGAGTTCTCGCGGCACAATTTTGAAGAGGCTGATGTTGACATGCTACTGCAACTTTTCACCATGTACGAAAAAGAGTGCCTGCGTCTGGTTGAAAAAGATCTGGTGCTGCCGGCCTACGATTACGTCATGAAGTGTTCCCATACTTTTAATCTGCTTGACGCCCGCGGGGCAATATCGGTCACCGAGCGCGCATCGTACATCGGCCGAGTTCGTGGTGTGGCCCGCGTCTGTGCGGAGAGTTATTTACGGATG
>CAIRND010000491.1 GCA_903879825.1 uncultured Geobacteraceae bacterium | reverse complement strand
TCGCGGCAGATCGGTATTGACGAAGTTGCCACGGCGATTGGTGATGCCAACGTTAATCTGCCGACCGGGGTGCTTGATGGGGTTAAGCAGGCGTTCACCATCGAAGCCAACGGCCAGATGTTTAAGGCTGCTGCCTACCGTCAGACCGTGGTGGCCTATCGGGACGGCTCACCGGTGCGCCTTGAGGAGCTTGGCCGGGTAATAGACAGTGTCGAAAACACCCGAACCGCCAGTTGGTACAATAACACTCGCGCTATCGTTTTGACGGTCCAGCGGCAGCCGGGAACAAATACCATCGAAGTTGTTGATAATGTTAAAAAACTGCTGCCCGGTTTTCGCAGTCAGATGCCGGCTTCGGTTGAGCTGAACGTGCTGTTTGACCGCTCCACCCAGATTCGTGAATCGATGCATGATGTCAAGTTTACCCTGATCCTGACGGTCGGCCTGGTCATTATGGTAATCTTCCTTTTTTTGCGCAATCTATCCGCGACAATCATCCCCTCGCTTGCGGTGCCGATGTCCATCGTCGCCACCTTCTCCGTCATGCATCTGCTCGGCTTCACCATCAACAATATCTCAATGATGGCCTTAACTCTGGCGGTCGGTTTTGTCGTGGATGACGCCATTGTCATGCTGGAGAATATCGTCCGCCACATGGAAAAAGGTGCCACGGCTATGGAGGCTGCCTTCAAGGGGTCCCGCGAGATCGGCTTCACCATTGTTTCCATGACGATCTCTCTGGTGGCGGTCTTTATCCCGGTGCTGTTCATGGGGGGGATACTTGGGCGGCTGCTGCATGAATTTGCCATTACGATCAGCGTGGCGATTCTGGTCTCCTGTTTTGTTTCCCTTACTCTGACCCCCATGCTCTGCAGCCGCTTTTTGAAGGCACCGGCGACAGCACATCATGGCCGGATGTACCTGGCCATGGAGCGTTTTTTTGACGCGATGCTTCATCTGTATGAAACAACCCTAAAGCAGGTACTTCACTTTCGACGCACAACCATGGCAGTGACGATTCTGATAACGCTGCTGACCGGCTGGCTTTTTACCAGGGTCCCCATGGGATTTCTGCCGACGGAAGACACCGGACGGATTAATGCCGATACGGAAACGGCACAGGGGACCTCTTTTGCCGATATGAAGATCCATCAGGAGGCGGTGGCGGCCATCATTGCCGCTAATCCCAATATTGAAGGCTTTATGTCATCTATCGGAGGCGGCCGTGGCAGTAACGCCGGCAGTTTTTTCATGCGGCTCAAACCGCGTAATCAGCGCACGCTCTCTGCCGACGAGATTATTCAGCAACTGCGCCCGAAACTGGCCAAAGTGGTGGGAGTCCGCACCTTCCTGAAAAACGTGCCCTCAATCCAGATCGGTGGCACCAGCTCCAAAAGTCAGTATCAGTTTACTCTGCAGGGGCAGGATACGGATGAACTGTACCGCTCTGCGTCTGATTTTGAGGTAAAACTGCGGGAACTGCCGGAACTTCAGGACGTGACCAGTGATCTGCAAATCAGCAATCCGCAGGTGCATGTTGAGATCAACCGCGATAAGGTGGCTGCTCTGGGACTCACCGTGCTGCAGGTGGAAGATGCACTTGCCTATGCATATGGCTCACGTCAGGTCTCCTCGATCTTTGCCCCGACCAACCAGTATCAGGTGATTATGGAGCTGGACCCTTTGTATCAGGGCGATCCGGCGGCGCTACGGATGCTGTATATTCATGGCACAGGCGGGCAGCTGGTGCCACTTGAAACAATCGCGACCATTTCCAAAACCATCGGGCCGCTGGCGGTCAATCATTTGGGGCAGCTTCCGGCAGTGACAATCTCTTTCAATCTTCGTCCCGGCATTGCACTGGGGGATGCCATGAAGCTGGTTGACAAGCGTGCTGATGACACACTTCCCCCGTCTGTCAGTACAAGTTTTCAAGGTACCGCCCAGGCTTTCAAATCATCATTCAGCGGTTTATTGATGCTGCTGGTAATGGCGGTCTTTGTCATCTACATTGTTCTTGGCGTTCTTTACGAGAGCTATATCCATCCGATCACAATTCTTTCCGGCTTGCCGGCGGCCGGTTTTGGCGCGCTGATAACCCTGATGATTTTTAAATGTGATCTCAACATCTATGGTTTTGTTGGCATTATCATGCTACTTGGTATCGTGAAAAAGAACGCCATAATGATGATCGACTTCGCTCTTGAGGCTGAGAGAACAGAAGGAAAACAGCCGCTGGAAGCCATTTATGAAGGCGCAATCGTTCGATTTCGGCCGATTATGATGACCACTATGGCGGCGCTGATGGGAACCCTGCCGATAGCCATTGGGCTCGGTGCCGGCGGGGAGTCGCGGCAGCCGCTGGGCCTTGCGGTGGTGGGGGGCTTGCTGACGTCGCAGTTACTTACCCTCTATATTACTCCGGTGGTTTATTATTATATGGATGTACTGCTGCACAAGGTCCGGCCACGAAAAACTGTTGTGGTGGAAAGTGCTGCGACTGATGCGACGGCATAAGCGACTTCGAATACTGTAATAACTCACTTTCCTGCTCAACCAGACAATTGCTTTCAATCCCACGAATCAGAGCTGTCTCTTCATACGCATTTTCAATAATGCCAACTCCACCAAGTGTCGGTAGTGCTTTTAGGCCTATTCCGCTGCTCTCTGTCAGCGCGCGGGATAATTCGCCTGGCTCGAAAGCATGGAAATGTTGTGCCCTTTTGGTCCGCCGAGGGCCACAACGTTTTTTATCAGACCACTCTCAACCCTGCCTATGAATGAAGTATGCGTTTTGATCCTGTTGACAATCGTCGATGATCGATGATCACCGGGCTATGCTCGATTGTGCCGATTCATACGGATCAGTCTCAGGGGGCGGCATGTCGGCATGTGTTGTGGGTGTACTGAATCGGTTTAGCATTTTTATCGTTAGCAAACTCTTAGCCAGAGTGTTGGTTGTCATTAAAATATAATATGCCGTATGTAGGTACTCTGAGGCGGAATTCAGAAGACAAGACGGTTCTGTCTGTCGCGCGAAATGCCGTGTAGTGAATCGGATAAGTTGACTAACTGCATTGATTTACCTGAGTTTGTTGAGCCTTTTAGTAGAATAACGTCATCCGTATCTTCCTACATTGTTCGAAAAGTCTGTAGGAGTGTTCTGACATCATTTACCGGTATTGTGTTTGATAATATTTTTTAGTAAATTAACAATGTGATTTTAATGTTTAAAAAAATAGATATTAAATAACGAAAACAATATTGCAGCAATAAAGCAGCCCAAGAAGAATGATACTTTAAATAACGAATATTTACAGCAAATACCTCTGTATCACGCCTCCGTTTGCATTCATGTACATTATTCCTCTTTTCTATTTTTAATTTGCGATCATCTTTTATACAAAATGTATTTGTTTAATTTCTGATAATAATTGATATTTTTTTAGCGGTAACATGTAAGCAGTAAGCCGACGGCCAAAGCTATTCAGGCACAGCAAGGAGAAACAACAATGATAACTAATAGCGTACCAGATGTGACAAAAGGTAAGGAAGCGACCGCTACCGAATCAATCAAGCTCCGCAAGGATCCCGTGTCATCATCACGAGTCCCAAGCCAGGGCCATACTATAGAACAAGCAATTGTTAAGGCGCAGCCGCAGCCAAAGAAAAAAAGTCGCTATATTACTGAAACAGCCGAAGCGCTGGTTCTTGTGGCGTCGGCTCAACAGCTTCCGGAGCAAATAAACAGCTCGGCTGCGAATAACCACTCAAATTATGAAGAGAATCTGGTTTCTGAAAAGCCTGAAATCGTTGCAGAGCCAATATCACACTCAACCATATCAGGAGACGCCAACCCGTTACATCTCGCTGCATGGACTGCTCTGCCAGCGGCACCGGTTGGTGCGGAAGAGAGTATCACTCATCAAAAGGAGTCAACATCATATAGTGAATGGACACCCGTATTGGGTGTGTTGGCCCTTTTTGGAGGTCTCGCAGGGGCAGCGCTCACCTCCGGGTCATCTTCTGGTTCCGCATCCGCCACAACGCCGGTGAATACGCCGCATGCACCGGTTCTGAAATTGTTAGTTGATACGAGTCCTGCTGCCGGATCAACAGTAACTATCGGCGGTACGGCTGATGCCGGAGCCAGCGTTGCCATCTACGAAGGTACAATCCTTCTGGGTGTGGTGACTGCCGATATCCAAGGATCATTTTCATATACGATTGACAGCAGCAAACTGGGCACACGTGCGATTACGGCAATCGCCACAAATTCAGCCGGCAGCAGCCAGCTGTCCGAAACCATGTTCTTCGTATCCGGAATGGCAGCCGATGGTCCACTACAAAATGCAATTATTTATGATGACCGAAACGGCAACAACAAATTCGATGTGGGGGAGAGTCAAGTCGCCGTTTCGGACGCCTCTGGGCGTTTCCACTTTTCGACAACATCAAATCCATCCAATTTGAAGATCAGTGGCGTATATGGTTCGGAAATAGAGACCCATGCCCCAAATTTACTACAGTTAACCGCCCCCGCCGGATACTTTTTATTGAGCCCGCTCTCCACCCTGATCAGTCATGTCGCTGCACAGGCAGGCGTTACAACAGTTGCACAGGCTGAAACAATCGTTGAAATGGCATTACATCTTGCCCACCTGGATTATAAATCTACAAACGTCAATGCCACGCTCGGCACAGATAAGATCTCGTCGTCAATCGCCGCTGCTGCGATGTTTGCTCCCGGTACAGATGCAGGCAGCACCACTTTTTTTGAAAAACTCGCAACAGCAATAACTAACAGTAAACCGGTCAGTGCCAACCAGGGAGAAGTGGACGCAATAATTAAATCCGCCCTTAGTGCCGCCGGCGGTACCGCAGCCGCTGCCACCAGTTATGATGAAGCGGCAGCGGCCATCAAGGCCGCAGACAGTATAAAAACAATATCTGACCTGATTGGCTCAATACAAATAGATGAAATTACGAGAAGAAATAGTTCCGAACTAAAAAACGATCAGGTTGCTGCACTCACAAAAGAACAGAATACGACCATTGCAATCAACGCAATCAGCGATGCTGCCGAGGCCAACGACGCCACAGCCACGGTCCCGCCTGTTGCCACCTACACAGCTGCCGGCGTCACCGGTGTCACCTCCTCAAACCTTGCCGCCATCAACAGCGCCCTGGACAGCGCGGCCGTTACCGGTGCTGCCACACATTCCACCGCTAAAATCCAGACGGTTGTTGATGCTTATCAAACCATCCTGACCGGTGCCGACGGCAACGCCAGCAACAACAACTCCATTGCCACTGCGTCACACTACGCAGCCATCGGTGTCACCGGTGTGACCACTCCGGTTGCCAGCCTGCTCAATGACGTGATTGACGGCCTGAACACGACTGCCGTAGATACCATAGCAGAAATCCAGGCGCTTGCCACCGGCGCCGCCACCGTTATCAGCGCGGCC
>CAIRND010000490.1 GCA_903879825.1 uncultured Geobacteraceae bacterium | reverse complement strand
GGTCAGACGTGGGAACTTCAGATGCAGCGCCGCCGCCCAGATGTTGGGCTATTTCGCCGAGCGTGTGCAGAGAACCCATATGCTCAGGGCCGATGACCGGTGAGCCGGGGAGGCGCTCTTGAAGTGCCGACAAAATTTCAACCCGCTTGATGGAGTCGATACCGAGATCGGAATCGAGCCCCATTTCAAGTTCCAGCATTTCCACCGGATAGCCGGTTTTTTCGCTGACGACTGCGAGCAAGGTTTCAATGACATATGATGATTCAGCTCCGCTGCTGCGATTTTCTGTGGGCGGTGCGGCGGTAGAAGCGCCGGCTCCCAGGTGGTGGGCGATTTCACCCAGCGTGTGCAGGGAACCCATATGTTCTGGGCCGATAATCGGTGAATCGGGAAGGCGTTCCTGAAGTGCCGACAGGATTTCAACCCGCTTGATGGAATCGATGCCGAGGTCAGAGTCGAGCCCCATCTCCATCTCTAACATCTCAATTGGGTAACCGGTCTTCTCGCTAACCACAGCAAGTAGTGTCTCGGCAATATGATTGGATTGCGGCGCGGCAGCCGGGGCTGGTGGTGCAAGCGCAGCAACGACAGTCTGAGAAACCGCTACCGGAGCCACAGTCTGCACAAAGGCTGCGAGCGGTGCCGGAGAATATACGGCCGGTGCGCCACCATGAAAAATCTGCTGTTGCTGTTCCAACAGAAGCTGGATAGTTTTTCCGGCAGCGTCCTGCCCTTCTAAAAAGCGGCGATGAAGCTGGGCCGTCTCGTCCTGTATCCTTGTTAGTGCTGTTATTCCCTCTCGGGTAACCCGGAGTGATTCTGCCAGGACATCCCGTGATGCAGCAGCGGGAGCCGTCATGGGTGTCGTCACGACGGAAGGTACGCCGGATAGTGCGGTTAAAGCCGGACGGGGGGGAGCCGCAGGGCGTTTCGCTTTAGGTTTTACATAATTTGCACCGCTCAGGTTTATGGTCAGCAACGGTTTTTTGCCGCTGACCGGTGGTGCGGGGCGGAATCCTTCATCCCAACAGTCAAGTTTGATTTCATAGCCGAGAACGGCCAATTGCGCCAGGCTCCGAGCCAGATCGACAATACCGGAGCGTCTGCCGGCAGAAGAGTCAAGGGCGGTAACGTAATGGGGACGATCGGCAAGTATTGCAGACACAAGGCCGCACAGGCGTGCACCGGGGCCGATTTCAAGAAATGTGCGTATGCCGGCGGCGTACATGGCTTCGATTTCAGCCACAAACTCAACCGGTTGTGCCAGTTGTCCGGCTAACAGCGCTCGTGCCTCACCCTCATCAACAGGGTAACAGGCAGCGGAACTGTTGGCATACACCGGAATAGTGCCGTCGCCAATAGCTATGTCGCCCAGTGCAGCCAGTAGCGGCACAGCGGCATCGGAAACCAGCGGGCTGTGGAAGGCTGCTGCTACCGTCAGTTGCTTGCAGGAAAGTTTACGGGCGGTGCAGGCCTCGGCAGCGCGGGCGATTTCTGCACTGCTACCGGAGAGTACGGCCTGGGTTGGCGCATTGCGATTGGCGATAACGAGATCTAGATTTTCTTCGCTGAGCAAACTCTGGACATCGGCCAATGGCGCCGAAACAGCCAGCATGGTGCCCCGGTCACCCTCACCGGCCGCCATTAACTGGCCGCGCAGACGGGACAGGGAATGAAATGATTTCTCGTCAAGCCGTCCCGCAGCACAGAGGGCGGTAAGTTCACCATAGCTGTGGCCAGCGGCGGCATCCGGGGTAAGACCAAACG
>CAIRND010000489.1 GCA_903879825.1 uncultured Geobacteraceae bacterium | reverse complement strand
CATGCAGGTGCATCAGATTGCCACTGCTGCCGAAGAGCAGACGGCGGTGACCGGCGAGATATCGAGTAATATTCATCAGATTACCGACGTAGTTTCCGACACCGCCCGCGGTGCCCATGAAACTGCTACTGCTGCGTCACAGCTTTCTTCGCTGGCCGGTGAACTGCAACGGTTGGTAGGACGTTTTAAACTGTAACTTCTGCTGAGGTCAGCACATAACAAAAAAGGCGACCAGATTTGGTCGCCTTTTTTGTTAGCATGTTCAGACTTCAATTCGCAACTCAACCCCATTTTCACTGTTGTGAGCGGTCAGGTGGCCGCCCATATTTTGCTCAATGATCACCTTGGACATATAGAGGCCGATACCGGAACCCTTGTCAGGAGAGCGGGTCGTGAAATAGGGGTCAAAAATTCTGGGTAAGATATCTTCAGTGATGCCTCCGCAGTTATCACTGATGCAGACAACGGACCGGCCATTCTCTTCACATATGCGAATATGGATAACCGGTTCGGCTACACAGCGTTCTATGCAGGTTTCACGGGTATTGGAAAGAATGTTGAGCAGTACCTGTGCATATTCGTTTTCATAGCCATTAATAGTGACATTAGTGTCAGCTTCAACTTCAACCTTGATATTGTTACTTGACAGTGCGGCGGAGACAAATGTAAGAGCGCGGTTAACCGTTGCGTCAACGGAAAAGATAACTTTTTGTTTGTCTTTTCGGAAGAAGTTGCGGAAATCATCGATGGTGCGTGACATATGCATGATTATATCCATCGCTTTGCCAATTTCCAGCTTCAGCTCGTCATGAGTTATGGCGTCAGCATCATAGGAAAACTGAATATTCTGGATGATGAGGCCGATATTATTGAGCGGTTGCCGCCATTGATGAGCAATATTGTTGATCATCTCACCCAAAGCCGCCAGGCGACCCTGCTGAATAAGTGCCTGATCTTTGTGGCGCAGGTCAGTGACGGCACACGTGATGCGTGCTTCCAGCGAGCGGTTCAGCTCTTCGAGATTCGCCTGTGCCGCTTCACGTTCGGCGACCTCCTCTTCAAGCTGTTCAGTCTGCTCGAGCAGCTCATGCTCCATCTGTTTTCGGTCCGTAATGTCCTGGTTACTGGCCCGCCACCCCCAGGGAAGACCGTTCGGGGTAAATACCTGCTGACAGACGTGGCCGATCCAGCGTACTTCGCCGTCTCTGCAGACGATTCGGATTTCGATGGGCTGAATCTGCCCGTGTGAATCAACCTCATGGGTGTGATGCTGATACAGTTCACGGTCATCAGGGTGTATGATCGTGTGTATCAGTTCACTGTCGCTGTAAAAGTCCTGAACACTGTATCCGGTCAGGGACATTACGGATGGTGACATATAAAGGAAGCTGTTGTCAGGCAGGCGCCAGTATTCCCAGTTTGATGAATAATCGGCGACAATCCGCAGATGTGCTTCGCTCTCCTGCAACGATTCCTGAACCATCTGGCGTTCGGCAATTTCCTCTTCCAGCTGCACGGTTTGCTGATGAAGCTCTATCTCGATCTGTTTTTGTGCATAAGCGCTCCGGGAAAGTTGCCGTGCACCAAGTCCGGTAACCGTCAATCCGAGCAGCCAGATTGTTATGTGAAAGGCAAACGAGCCGGCAACCTGTTCGCTGCTGGCATCAAGCAGTGGCTGAATCGGTATTGAGACGCTTATTCCGCCGCGTATGGAACCGAGGGTGTATCCTTGCTCAGCGTGGCACTTCAGGCATGGTTGTTCGGTGACAAAGGGGCGCATCAGCCGCATAAAAGGTTTGCCGTCCATAGAACTGACGGCACTGACTTCATCTGCACCGGTTTCGAAAGCATGAAGGGCATTGGCTTCCCACGGGTCAGGGGCATTTTCAGGGCGGAGAGGTTTCAGGCTGGTGAGATGAGCTCGCCCAAGCAGAACACTCCCCTCTTTAGCCAGATCATTGACCTGTCTGGTCATGTAGGCAGGATTTATGAGCGTGAGCTGCTTTCCAGAAGGGGTGGAAATGTCGCGTTCCGGGACATGAGAGAGATAGGGGTTTGGAGGACTTGCGCTGGTGGCAGGGACATAAACACCGCCATGGGATGATGCCCAGCGCCGATAAAGCGCATCCCGCTCGATTACGGCGTGAGCTTCTGCCAGGGCCACTTTGTGAAAGACCTTACGTTCGGCCTGATAATTCCAATACCATGAGGCACATATAAATAGTGTCCAGCAGGTAATCAATATCCAGGCAAACAGCCTGATTCTGCGGAAGAGAAAGTTGTCATCTTCCGCACTGCTCATACTTTTTTGCTGCGGGTGCATAAAATACCTCTGGAGTCGAAATCGCTCTGTGGTGAGCATACCATATTACCTACTCCTGGCAATGGTGACCCGTTCGTACGCAGAAGATTAAAAGCGATATAGTGCCATCAGTCCATAGCCATTTTGAATTGATGCCGGTAGGATTTTAACGTTGGAATCGGCTTGGCCCGTGTGGGAGCGAACTACGGTTTTTCCGACAAAATAGCCGATAGCTCCACCAATAAATACATCTGATGCCCAATGCTTGTTGTCATTAATGCGAGCCAGACCGGTAAGTGTTGCCAATCCGTAGGCGAGCGGTGGAACATAGGGATTATTCCCATACTCTTCGGATAGGACGGAGGCGACTGAAAATGCCGTGGCAGTGTGTATCGAAGGGAAGGAGGGGTCACTGTTCTTACCGCCGGGGCCGTCCCATGTGGTGGCACTTTCACCGGTAAATGGGCGTGGGCGCTGGGCTGCCAGTTTTATCGCGTAGGTGAACGTTCCGCTGATGACAAGGCTTTCCGTCGCAAGCAGAGCTGTCCGGCGTGCTTTTGGATCATCCTGTGTGTGACCATACAGATAAAACAGGCCGAGAGGCGGCAGGACATAAAATGGGTTGCCAAGAGCGTTTCCGACGGTGGCGGCATTGTTGCCGGCAGAACTCTGATTTCTTTGCGAAAAATTTCTGATGTCGGAGTCCGCATAGTAGATGCCGGTGGCTGTTCCAATGACCAGTCCGGCTTTAAGCCAATCGTACCGATCCCAGTTAGTCGGTGACACCAATATTTTCCCGGTATCGCTAAAGTATCCTTTGAGGTACTCACCGGTGATTCTATCCGGTTGTGCCGGTGGTGACGGTGAAGAGTGGACGCGGTCTGTTTTAACTTCAACGGGAACTTTCCCCTGAGTTATTGCATCAGATTCTGCCGCGATG
>CAIRND010000488.1 GCA_903879825.1 uncultured Geobacteraceae bacterium | reverse complement strand
GCCAATGGTGTACACAGAGGGGGAACAGCTCGAATCGTATGAGGAGGCAGACGCCGCTATTGTGGCTGCGGTTAACGCCGCCGCGCCGGATATTCTGCTGATCGCCTTCGGTAATCCCAAACAGGAATTATGGTTTAGACGCAACGCAACCCGCCTCACGGTGCCCGTTTCTATCGGCATCGGCGGCACCTTTGCTTTTATTGCCGGAGATGTCAGCCGCGCCCCACTGGCGGTACAGAAGATAGGTTTAGAGTGGCTGTGGCGGCTGGCGGTTGAACCGGTGCGCCTCTGGCGCCGCTATCTCCGGGCATTTTTGACCTTTGGCGTGCAGCTCTGGCCGGCCGTTATTGATTATCGGCGCCAGCGAAAAGTTCTACCACGCCACACGCCACACGCAGTGACGGAGTCATCATACAACGAAGATCAGCATTCACTGGTGCTTCCCGGTCGCCTTGACGCCCTGGCGGTAAAGGATCTGCGCAGTGTCGCTGTTAACATCTGGCAGCGCAAAGCGGCGCTGATCCTTGATTTCAGCGGGGTCACCTTTGTCGATTCTGCGGGACTCGGATTTATTGTCGGCATGTGGCGTACGGCGTTAAAGCACAATAAAGTGCTGGTGGTGGCCGCTATGAACGAGGATGTGCGCCGGACCTTTGCCCTGAGCCGACTCGACGATTTGATCGGAGACAGAATCTTCCGGGATATCAATCTGGCAAAAAAATATCTCAATTCGCATGCGTCCGATTATTCCGATATGATTTCGTACAAAAAAGATGGTACCGCTATTGTTACCATAGAGGGGCGGCTCGATGCCCTTTCTCTGAGAAACATCGACCTTACGGGCATCTGCAGCGCCGTTGCCGGTCACAACTGCATACTCAACCTGCAGGCTCTGACCTTTGTGGACAGTTCCGGACTGGTGCTGTTCCTCAAAATTCAGCGGGCGGTTATCGCCCATGAAAAAACCTGCATCCTTTGTTCACCTTCGGCCGGTGTCCGCCAGCTGCTTACGCTGACCCGCCTGGAACAACTTTTTACCATCACAGATGATTGTATGATCCTGCACCGGTGACATTATGAACGCTGCCATTATTCCGTACCAACATGCCGCAGGATTGCAACCGCTCAGGTATCTGACCGCTGATTTTTTGATGCCGGTGGCCGGAAAGCCACTGGCGGAACATCTTGTCGAATATTGCGTTTCCTCCGGAATCAGCACAATTCTTCTGCTGGTGGACGATGATCCGGGAGCGGTTGAGAGATACTTTGGCAGCGGTGAACGGTGGGGCGCGGTAATCACGGTGCAGGCGGTTGATGCTGAAGTGCCGCTGGTCACGCAGCTTGCCAGCATTTTTTCCGCACTGGCTGGCCCCATCTGCTGTTTCCCCGCCAATATGCTGGTCACGGGAGATTTCGCAGCTATAGCGGCACACGCCATGGCCGACCCGCTGCCGATTGTCCCCGGCACTGCGGGGGATGCAGCTTTCTGTGTGGTTGATGGCACGGTTATGCACAAAGCCGTGCAGGCCTGCGGCAACGCAGATTATTACGGGCTGCTGGAATTTTTACGGGGCAGCGCCACTCAACAACCGGACTGTTCCGACATCCAGTGCCGCCTGCTAACGAGCCTGGACGAGTATCTGGCCGCCCAACGTGCGCTGCTGGACGAATCCTGGCCCGGCGCCCGTATTTTGGCCGCCCGGCGCGAGCAGGGCATCTGGATCGGTGATCATGTCACGCTTGATCAACAGATAACACTGATACCGCCACTGCTGATCGGCCATCACAGTACCGTCAGCGGCACCGGCACGATCGGGCCGAATGCCGTCATCGCCCCCTTCTGCCTGATCAATAATACGGATCTTATCGAGGAGAGTGTGCTGCTCCCCGGAACGGCGACCGGCCCACATACGGAGCTGTCACATCTGGTAGTACTCGGCAGCAGGATTGTCAACGCGCGCAGCGGCGTCTGCGTCACAGCACCGGACGCCTTCATATTGGGTGATCTTCAGGACAGCGGTCAGGGGCAACCTGTTCCGGCGTCGTGGTACCGGTGGTGGGTTCTCGCAGCGGCGCTCACAGCGCTGGTATGGTTTTTCTTTGTCCGGCGCTGAAGCGGTGAACGCGGGTGGAAACCACCAGGCCGCTGAGCTTTTGTCGCTCGTTACCCGTGTCGGGCGCTCCACATCGCAAAAGCGCCTGCAGCTTCAGGTAGAGAACTCTGCCACGTTGTACGGAGCGAGTCGCCGCCACATACACCTGGAAAATATCCATGCGGTTCGTGTGGCGGTTGAATCCATACTCACCTTTTCCGGATTTCGCGAGCGGGCGCAGCGGTACTGCTGCGATTACCGGCTGGAACATAATCACATCTACCTGCCCGGACTGCCGGATGTTTTTGATGGCTACACAATCCTGCATCTGTCTGACCTTCATAGCGACGGACTGGTAGACCGGGGTGCAGGGATTATCCGCATTATCAAAAATATTTCCTGTGATATTGCGGTAGTAACGGGGGATTTTCGTTTTGAGACTAATGACCACTACGATCCCTGCCTTGAAATTCTTGCACCGATTGTTGAAGCCGTGTCAGCGCATGAGGGTATCTATGGGATTTTGGGAAACCATGATTTTCTTGAAATGGTACCGGCGTTGGAGCGAATGGGGGTGCGGATGTTATTGAACGAAGCGGTCACACTCCGGCGTTCTGGCGCGGCAATCATGCTGGCAGGGGTTGATGACCCTCATTTCTATGAATGCCACGACCTGCCCAAAGCACTCGCTTCCCGAACAGCGGAGGACTGTGTTATTTTGTTGGCGCATTCCCCGGAAATAGCCGCGGAGGCGGCCGTAGTGGGGATTAATCTTTATCTGTGCGGACATACTCACGGCGGCCAGATTTGTCTGCCGGGACGTATTCCGATTATTACCAACACCGAGTGCCCACGCGCCTATATGTCCGGCAGCTGGGCCTGCAATGCCATGCAGGGCTACACCAGTCGCGGTACCGGCTTTTCAACCGCCGCCGCCCGGTTTTTCTGTCCACCGGAGATTACGCTTCATACCCTGCATACGGGGAAAACACCGTGATGCCACGAAACGGAGGTCGTATGATAGCTCGTATAGTACTGCTGACCGTACTGTTTGTGGTGGCAGCCTTGCCGGCAGCCGCCGATGAAATTACCGAGCTGGCCGCGTGTACCAACAAAGTATTTGCAGAAATCGGCCGCAGCCACACATGGTCCGGCAAAGCACCAAAAGGGTGCACAGCCCGTATTGCGGTGGAAAAGCGTCCCGGCGGAATCTTCGTTGCCGCATGGGCGAGCGAGCGAACCGAAGGTGGCTGGACAATGTCCGCTTTTTCAGGCGCCATGGATTACGTTGAAATCGCCGACAAAAAAGATCTGGCACTGGCCAGCGCGGATCTCACGGCACGGGCGGGGCGACTTGAACGCTGCCTGACCTCCATCCGGACATATAACGATCCGCTTGAATGTCGCGACCGATCGACCACCTCCACCCACGTCGGAGAACGGTTTGGAAATGAAATAAGGGGGCTGGTCTGGCTGGATGACAGCGGCAGGCATGCCGTTGTCGAGTATGCCTTCGGCTCGGGTTCCTCAACACCACCGCTGCCGGCGGATCTGTTTAACGGTGAATTTTTGCGACCCGGAACAGCCATCGATCTGCACAGATAAAGCAAAACAGCCAGCAGTGCCCTTTTTCGTTCTTGCATTAAACCTCTTGCCTTTAACCTCCCCTCCCCTTGTGGGAGGGGATTGAGGGGAGGGGGAGGGGATTGAAGGGGAGGGGGGACTTTTAGGCAAAGGCAAAACGGGACAACATTCTATAAAAACAGCCACTGAAAGGGGGCATATCATTTATGATACACAGCGATCATTACACAGTCCTCGAAGTGGAGAGGAAAGCCACTGCCATAGAGATTAAAAGTGCCTTCCATGCACTGGCAAAAAAATGGCACCCCGACCTTAATCCTGGTAACGCGACGGCAGAAGTCACATTTAAAAAAATCAACGAGGCGTATGTCGTGCTCTCGGACCAGCTCAAGCGAAATGAATACGACATACGCACCTTCGGCGATTCTCACAAACAACATCGACGTAATGATATGTACCAGAATTTTGATTTTGGCGGTGGTTCCGGCGGGAGCAAACAGGGCGGATATCGGCGTGCTCCGCGTAAGGGGGGCGATCTGGTGCTGGAAACGGAAGTCAGCTTCCGCGACGCAGCCCTGGGGGCACAAAAAGTGGTCGCGTTCCGTCTTAACGGCGTACGCGAAGAGTTGAATATAACGATCCCGGCGGGGATAGAGAGCGGCAGCAAAATTCGCCTCAGCGGTAAGGGCGACAGCGGGGAGGCGGGCGGACCGCCGGGGGATCTGTTGCTGGTCATCCGTATTCTGTCCGACCCCGATTTCACCCGCAGCGGTGGTGATCTGTTTGTAAAACGTTCGATTACATCCCGGGCCGCCCGGACCGGCACCCCGCTGGAAGTGCCGACCCTGCATGGTGACATGTGCATCGAGGTGGCCGCCGGCACCCGCTCCGGTACCAAGATTCGCGTGAAGGGGGGCGGTACCTCCACACCTGATTCAAAGGTAAAGGGTGACCTCTATGTCGTTATCGACGTGCAGGCGACCGCATCAATTCCGCCCATACACGCACCAGAGCCTGCTGACATCCTGGCACAGTATGCCGTGGTAATAGTCGATGATGAACCCTACATTCTTCAGGCATTGCAGCGGCTTTTCCGGCG
>CAIRND010000487.1 GCA_903879825.1 uncultured Geobacteraceae bacterium | reverse complement strand
TTCTCACAAATCACTTTAATAACTGCTATTCGGTTTTCAAAGACCAGCTGTGCAACGAGTCGAACAAACTACTCAAATAATTCTCTTCTGTCAACAACTTTCTTTCTCGGCAGAAAATCTTTTTCTGAGCGCCCCGCAAAAACTTCCGTTCCAAAAGGGACTCGCTTTCTATCACAAACAATTTCATCCTGTCAAAATAAAAACACTGACATATAAAAATAATTTTGCAACTACCGAAATTTCAGTTAGTTGCAACGGCAGAATTCTCGCTGTCCCGCTACAATAAAATAGGCATTATTCTTTTAGCCAGAATATGCCTATCAATTTATAAATTCGGATATGTATTCGCTGCTCACACGGCGCTTTGTATGGATTATTTTTCTATTTCAATAAATTGGCTTCGTCTATTTTTAGCCCAGGCTGCTTCATCATGTCCTGTATCTATCGGTTTTTCTTCGCCGTAGCTGATTATGGAAAGCCTTTCAGCAGGTACTCCTAGCGTCACCAGATACTTCATTGCACTTCTGGCCCGCCTTTCTCCAAGAGCCAGATTGTATTCGGAGGACCCGCGTTCATCGCAATGTCCCTCAATTGTAATATTTCCTTTGAGTTTATCTAAAATCACCTGAGCATTTCTGGTTAATATATCTCGATCCGCTTCACGCAAATCAAATTTATCAAAATCGAAGTAAATCATTTCCAGTATGTTTTTCTGCTCAGTTTCCGTAGACGCTGTATTTTGTTGGGATGCCGGAATTATCTTCTGTTCCTCTTGAGCTTCTGCTTTTACCGCTACCGGTGGCGGTGATGGCTGAGGCTGTGGTGCCGGTAGTGATTGCGGCTTCTGCTCAGGTGACGATGGTGGAGGAGCTTCAGGTGCTGCTACAATTGCAGGAACTATCGGTTCCTCTGTTTTGACAACCTCCTTGTTTGCGCAACCACCAAGCATATGTAAGAAAAGGACAATAACCAGCAGGCATAATATATTTGTACGCATTATGTATCCTCCTGAGGATTTTTACGGAACCAAGACACCAGCCCCCTTTATTTCACCTGCACGCAATGCCGCCAAGGCTTCGTTTGCCTGCTCCAAAGGAAACAACTCTACCGTTGTAACAACCGGTATCCGAGGAGCTAATTCCAGAAATTCTTCACCATCAAGTCGCGTCATATTTGCTACGGAAACAAGCGTGCGCTCGCCACGCAATAGCTCATATGAAAAACCGGGTATCGGACTCATATGAATACCGCCGCAGACAACTACGCCACCCTTACCTACCGCATGTAACGCCAGCGGCACCAGTTCACCGACCGGTGCAAAGATAATAGCCGCATCCAGGTCTTCCGGCGGACGCTGGTTAGCTGCACCTGCCCAGCACGCTCCCGCCTCCCGTGCACTGCGTTGCCCGGCTTCATCCCCCTGACGGGTGAAAGCATATACCTCTCGCCCTTCCCAAAGAGCCACTTGCGCGATAATGTGCGCCGCCACGCCAAAGCCATATATTCCCAGTCTCTTTCCATTACCTGCCATTCGCAGAGACCGGTATCCAATCATCCCAGAGCAGAGCAGTGGTGCCGCCTGAGCAGCTTGATACTCCTCAGGAATACTAAAGCAAAATGACGCGTTGGCTGTGCAGTATTCAGCGAAACCGCCTTTACGCTGGTAGCCGGTAAATACCGCTTTATCACACAGATTTTCACGACCCGAAAGACAGTGTCGACACGTGCCACATGTTCCACCAAGCCACGGCACTCCCACCATATCGCCCGGGTGAACCCCTTTTACCCCCTTGCCAGCAGTCTCTACCACTCCAACAATTTGGTGTCCAGGAATTAGTGGGAGTCTCGGTTTGGCCAATTCGCCATCCATAATATGCAGGTCCGTACGACAGATGCCACACGCCTGTACCTTGATCAGCAGCTCCCCGGCACCGGCCACAGGAATTGGAAGTTTTAACGCCTTAAGCTTTTCACCGGGTCGTTCCAGCACCATCGCACGCATATACGACTCATGAATCATGTCTGTGGGCACCTCATTCTACTGATATGTTTCATTTTTCTGCCGCTACGAGATTGTAAGTTGATGTGGAAGTTTAAATTCCGAAACCGGTTTTTGCATCCGGACAGTGAGAATACCTGCTTTGAGGTCAGCTTTAACAGCGCTGTCCGTGACATCATACGGCAATTGAATGGCACGGGTAAAACTACCGTAGCTGCATTCTGAAAGATAACTTCCATCTGTTCTTTTTTGTTCGTGCGGGGCCTTTTTCTCGCCACGTATCACAAGCCGCCTTCCAACCAACTCAACCTGAATGTCATCTTTTTTAAGTCCGGGGACCTCGACCGTAACAATCAGTTCACCTGCTGATTCATGCATATCAAGAGGCGGACCGCCACACTGTATGAATGAGGGGAGAAAATCCTCGTTTATACGTTCACGATCACTGTCCGTATTTTTACTTTTTTTAAACTTTTCCAGAAAATGGACCGCTTTATCCTGAACACGCTCCAGAGTTTCTTTCCATTGATCAGGCAACAGGTTAGGCATATCGATACCCTCCACAGATCAGACTCGTGATAATTTTACGCAGCCTTCACCTCAATCTTACGTAGTTTGGCAGCCTCTGCCATTGGAGGCATTCTCGATATAAAGAAATTATAGTAATCGCGCCTACAGTACATAATTGGACATATTTATCCGTCTTTCACCAAGGCAGAAGGTGCTATGCGGAAACCGGCGTGACGTTGACGGCATCAGATAATTTGCACCTGTGGGGCGTATATATCCGGCACTTCGAAATACTTCATCAACCTCATTTTTCAGTTCACCCTGATCACCAAACATATTCCTGCCCACCATGTTCTACCCCCATGTGATTAATTGTCAGCGAAGCTTTAAATCCAATCTTCGTGCCAGCTTTAGGAGATAAAATAGTTCGCCAGTCTGGGAAGTTACGGGTGCATCACGTATCCAGGGATGTTACTTTTTTATCACCGGGTTGGTTGCAGCAAAGGAAATAAGAGATAACAGGCTAAATTATTGTAGTTTTTTGGGAATGGGTATTTTTTACATCATGGCATACACTGTAACATCTCTGCCATTACGGAGAGGCGACCAGGGGCCTAATCATCTCTCGGCGAGAACTATGTCCAACTATTCACCAGATGCTCTCTATTATGCATTCGGTAATATATATAACATTCCTGCCATACTCTTCCTGTGTGGGTTTTATGCAGGCGACAATTCATTCATAGCATGCACTGACTAAAATAGTTTACATCTCAAAGTCGTGTGAATATCCAACAACAGGCTATTATTACTAACAATTGTATAATACCATTTTTGGCACGGTGCATGAACAACCTGTAGACTGCATGGAAATCATCCACGACCGGACGGGGGCAAAAGCGATCCCCACTGTCTCTGTTAGCTATTACCAGACAGCGAAGGTTTATTTATGCGCAATGCACTCCTACTCTTACTGTCAATAACCTTCGTTGTAATCATACGTCCTGTTTTGAGTTGCGCTACAGATTTTGGGTGGAATGAAGTTGGAGTAAGAACCGGTTTTCCGGTGAGTTCACGACTCGGGCATTTTAGCCAACATGAAGTATTTGCGGTGTATGGACTGCCGTGGAACTGGCTGAATATTTCCGGGTGGAGTATGATTCCGCATATAAATACGTCTCTCGGAGTCCTTACTGACAGAAATGAAACGGGCATAATAGCTTCCGTGGGTGCTACCATGGTTCTTAACAAGCACAAATCAGGCGTATCTACAGAACTTGGAATTAATGCCAATCTACTTGATAGACGCAACTTCGGTAATGTGGATTTTGGAAGTATTCTTCAGTTTGGGGAGTTTGCAGGCATTAGTTACCGCTTTAACAACAGACTCAAAATTGGTTACCGCATTCAGCACATGTCAAACGGCCGCATTCTCTATCCAAACCACACTCCTAACCCAGGTCTAGATCTGCATCTGGCCGCAATTAGTTTTGTTTTTTAAAATGGAAGATACATTCCCGTATTCACATTTTCCCGGAACGAATGATCGCATATACCAGCCAGAGCCCGACAAGCCCCGCCACGCTGTATCCAATAAAGGAAAACACCGGAAGACCCATAACCTTTGGACCTTTATCGGTGTGCATCATGATCGAGGAACCAATTATTATGGCGGCCAGGATCATACTGGTAGAAAGCCGGTTAATTGATCGATCAAAGTCGGCAGTAAATTTATCCAGCCCACGATGTTCAAGGTTGATCTTGAACGTATTACGATTGATGCGATTAATGATCTCTTTCAGATCATGGGGAATGTTTCGCGCCAGACCGAGATATGAGTACAGAACCCTGTTAATTTCTCGAGATATTCGCCGTGGAGAGAGTCTTTGCCTGATCACCCGGGAGATGAACGGTTTCAGATGTTCAACCATATTGAAGTGTGGGTCAAGTGAGCGCCCCGTTCCCTCTACCAACACCAGTGACTTGGTTAACATCATCAGATCAGGTGAAATCCTTATCCGGTAGAGAGTAATAATTTCAATATACTCCATCAACATGCGCCCAACTTGAATATCTTTCAGAGGGATTTCGTAATAACCGTCTATGAAATTAAACAGATCCCGTTTGAGGGGCCGGGTGTCGAGATTGTCCGAAATATCACCAGCACAGAGAAGAAGGGAAACAACTTCGTCCATATCCCTGTTGACGATGGCAGCGAGTATATCGATCAGAAACGTTTTGAGGTCTCCATCCAATCGCCCCACAATACCGTAATCAAGCAGGCAGATGATATTATCAGGGAGAATCAGTATATTTCCGGGATGAAGGTCTCCATGAAAAAAACCATGAACGAGTACCATTTCAAGAAAATACTCTGCACCGCGATGAGCAATCAGCGTACCGTCCAGACCCTGATCGAGCAGCTTTTCCTTATCAGATATTTTCACTCCCGCAACATATTCCATGGTCAGGAGAGCACGGGAGGTCTGCTCCCAATAAACCGTGGGGAAATACATCCACGGCGTGTTGGTGAAGTTATCACGGAATTTTTCGATCGTGTGCCCTTCCCGGGAGAAATCCATCTCCCGGCGAATTGTACGGGCAAATTCACGTACGATTCCTACCGGGTCAAAAATTTCGCTGCCAGACACGTGACGTTCTGCCAGACCGGCCAACACCAGCAGGGCATTGATATCGGTTTCCACGACGTCAACGATACCGGGACGACGCACTTTAATAGCCACTGACTCACCAGTTATCACGCGTGCTCTATGCACCTGTGCAATGGACGCGGCGGCCAGAGGTACGGGATCTATATCCGTAAAAAAAAGTTCCGCAGGTCCTCCCAACTCGTCCGCTATCTGGGCCAGTACCGCCTCAAAAGGGAAACTCGGCACATTGTCCTGCAGTTTTTCAAGTTCCCGTACAAAAGCTTCTGGTATTACATCAGGCCGGGTTGAAAGAATCTGACCTAAT
>CAIRND010000486.1 GCA_903879825.1 uncultured Geobacteraceae bacterium | reverse complement strand
GTGCGTTTATTGTTGTGTGCCCATTGAATAATATCAGTTACTGGCATCACATCGAGGCTGCCGTTGATTCTTTTCATGGTGATCCCTTGTAACCAAACCGGCAGAAAACAGCTGACGGCATTCCATCAATTTTTTTGTCCCTGAATAAGTAGAAGTCTCAAAACCATGCTTCCGTGCGAGCGTTATGCCGGAGTTGAAAAATGGGTGAGACTGGCTGATGTCCGGAAGAGGGGCTGGAGCGCATAATAAAAAATCTGCCCACGTCCACTACACCTTGAAGCGTGCCAATGCCTCCCGAAGATTCTCGGATTTCTCGGCCAAGCTGACAGAAACTTCCCCCACTTCGCTGGAGACGGTTCGATTCTGCTCCGAAAGCACATGTATCTGGTTCATCAGTTCAATCAGCTGTTTGGTGCGAGTGGCAATATACGTGCTCTTCCTGACAAGGTTGGAAGAGATATCAACCGAATCTTTTAATCGTTCGCTGGTTCCACCCACATTTTCAATCAACCCGCGTGTTGATGCTTCGATTTCCCGCATCCGGAAAACAGCCTGTTGATTTCCAGTGCAGACACTCTCAACACCATTCACAACCGCTTTAATGCTGCCGTTAATCTGGTCCAGAGAAGATTGTGTCTTGGCTGCCAAGGCGCGCACTTCATTTGCAACTACGGCAAAGCCCCGTCCGGCATCCCCCGCCCTGGCGGCTTCAATGGATGCGTTGAGTGCCAATAAATTAGTCTGATCGGCAATGTCGGAAATAATTTCAAGAACCTGACGAATATCACCCGCCTTGCCGGCCAACTCCTGTGCCTGGGCAGCCATGGTGGCCTGGTTTTCGGATTCTCTGATGATGACTGTGCCGGCACTATTTAAATCCACCACGAAGCTCGCAAGGATAGCCCGGGTTGCCTCGATTGCTTCGGTCGTGGAAATCGCCATCTCCTCCGTAATATCGAGATTGCCGGCCACGTCATTCGTCAGTTGATCCCCCTCGGCAATCAGGGCGGACTGGCGTTGAACAGTCTCCGACAGATTGGCGGCAATATGCGACAGTTCCTGGCTTGCCACGGCAGTTTCCTGCCCGCTTTCAACGGATTGGGAGATGCTTACCTGAACCTTGGCGATGAACTGGTCAATAAAGCCGGCAACTGTTCCGATTTCATCTTTCGCTCTGATATCAATACGCTTGCTCAGATCGCCCTGCCCCTCAGAAAGGTCACGGACACGATCCGTGATTTCATGTAAGGATGAGTTTATTGTCGTCGCAACAGCCAACCCGGCTCCCGATACGATAACAACTACCACTACCGAAATAATAATAATGAGGATCGTAAAACGTGACACCTTGGAGTTAACCGCTGAAACAACGTCTTTCTGTTTTGTTTCAACCGATTTTACACGCTCATTTCCCCCCTTTTCGGCAACCAGGGCGGCTTCCTTAACTTTTTTCATAGTATCAGAAACTTCAGCATTGGCAGTAATCACTTCACGTTGTGTCTTTACGATAGCATCCACGGAACTGATAACCGACCGGATTGCTGCAGTAGCAGCAAAAGGGTGCCCCGTAATCGTACGGATTAACTTATCTACTTCAGACACATCCTTGTTGATGACGCTTTTTAATCGCTCGACTGTTGCGACGGAGGAATCGTATTTTTCTTTTGAGTCCGAGAGCAGTACCATGCGCAACTGCGCTTCCAGCGTTTTTGAGTCAACCTCCAGTCGAGCGGTTGCTGCAGTCAGCGCATTGATGGCCTGACGCTGCTTAAGAGCAGTCTCAACATCAGCCTGTCCGTGCTCGACTTTTTTTGC
>CAIRND010000485.1 GCA_903879825.1 uncultured Geobacteraceae bacterium | reverse complement strand
TGTCAGCACTGCTGCGGCATGCCAGTGCTGCACGTGACAGACGTTGGCACGCTTCTAAGCTGTTGTTCCGGATTACCTGCTTTACAACCGGTATGCTGGGGGCGGAAAGGCTGAACTCGCGAATGCCCATACCTGCCAAAAGTAGCGCGCACAACGGGTCAGCGGCCATTTCACCGCAGACGGATACCTTTTTTCCCGCCTTGTTGGCGGCATCGGCAACACGCTTTATCGAGTGCAGAATCGCCGGGTGGTACGGATCATAATATTGCCTGACGCTGGCATTATTGCGGTCGGCAGCCAGGGTGTACTGAATCAGGTCATTGGTGCCTATACTGACATAGTCCACCTCCTGAATCAGATAGTCGATAATCTGTACCGCAGCCGGTACCTCGATCATGATTCCGAGCGGGATATAACCGGGCACGTCATGACCTTCACGCAGCAGCTCATTTCTGACTGATGACAGTATTTCTCTGATCTGACGGATTTCATCCAGGCTGCTGATGAGAGGAAACATGATTGTCGGGCTGCCGGCATGAGCCGCAAGTAAAATACCGGCCAGCTGTTCCTTGAAGATATCCTGACGCTCCAGTGACACGCGAATGGATCGCCACCCGAGGAACGGATTGTCTTCCTGAGGATACGGAAAGTAGGAAAGCCCTTTGTCTCCGCCGATATCAAGAGTACGGATATTGACGGTCTGGCCGGGGAAACCGCTCAGGATTTTGCGGTAAATAATGGCCTGCTCTTCGCGGGTGGGAAATGAGGAACGTGCCATGTAAGGGAATTCGGTGCGGTAGAGCCCAACCCCTTCGGCGCCATTTAAATTGGCCACCCGGACATCCGAGATCAAGCCGATGTTTGCGCTGAGAGTAATCGCACTGCCGTCGCTGGTGACCGCCGGCAGATCTCGAAGACCTTCCAGCTCTTTCATCCGGCTGGCGTACTCATGTTCAAGGCGCACGTACTCTCTTTTGATGACCGCATTCGGGTTGAGATAAACATGCCCCGAGGTACCATCAACGATGATTTCATCTTTGACATTGGCGGCTGCCATCACCCCTTTTACGCCGAGAACGGCCGGAATACCGAGCGATTTAGCCATGATTGCGGCGTGAGAATAGGCGTTACCTTTTTCGGTAACAATGCCGAGAATCTTGGCAGGATCGAGCATGGCGAGGTTTGAGGGGAAAATCTCTTCTGCGACCAGTACCCGCTTTTCCTTAAGCGTTACCTCGCTGGAGTCGTTCCCCTCAATAGCGTCGATAACGCGCCTGCCGATGTCCTCCATATCCGCCGAACGCTCCCGCAGATAAGGGTCCTCCATAGCGGAAAAAGCCTGAACATAATGCTGGACAACGTCATGAACGGAGCGGGTTGCGCCCACTCCCTTTGCGATCAGATCAGTGACCTTGGCGGAAAAACTCCGGTCCTCCAGAATCATCAGATGAGTGTGGAAAATAGCGGCGTCATCGGCTGAAAGAGTCTCGCTGACCCGTTTTTCCATGTAAATGGTCTGAATCTTGGCTTTTTCGAGGGCGTGGGTGAATTTATGCTGTTCTTCGCCAATGGTGCCAACCTTGGCCAGTTTGATAACCTTGTCACTGAAGCGATCAAGTATGTAGATTTTCCCCCGGCTGAAACCGGCTGAAACGGCGGTACCATCAAGCATTTTGGAAACGGACGTCC
>CAIRND010000484.1 GCA_903879825.1 uncultured Geobacteraceae bacterium | reverse complement strand
GCCCGTGGCAAGGCGACGTATCCCGCGGTAATGGGAGTGGCGGCTGCCAAGGAAGAGGCATTGTCGATGATGAATGAAGCGCTCGGTGCTTTGGATATTTTTGGCGCAGAAGCCGATCCGCTGCGGGAAATAGCGCGATACATTGTACTGCGTAAAAACTGACGTTCTCTCACCACCCCTCCTGAAGCAGGAGGAGATCTTTAACTATAATACGGGTTACAATTATGTCGATTCTCGAAACAATACAATCACCTGAAGATATCAAACGGCTTCCGATTTCCCGACTTCCTGAGCTTGCATCTGATCTGCGGCGGACTATTATTGAAACCTGTGCGGCTAACGGCGGCCATCTGGCCCCTTCGCTGGGTGTTGTGGAACTGACGATCGCTCTGCACAAAGTATTTACCACTCCGGCCGATAAGATCATCTGGGATGTGGGGCATCAGGCGTATGCGCACAAACTGCTGACCGGGCGCCGCGACAATTTCGGAACACTGCGTACACTGAACGGAATCAGCGGATTTCCCAAACGCCATGAATCACCGCATGACGCCTTCGATGTCGGTCATTCTTCGACTTCCATATCAGCCGCGACAGGTTTCGCTGCCGCCAGGGATTTGAATGGGCGCAAGGACAAAGTGCTTGCGGTTATTGGTGATGGCTCCATGACCGGAGGGAGCGCCTATGAAGGTATCAACCACGCGGGGCACCTTAATAAGGATATGATTATTATCCTGAATGACAACGAGATGTCGATTGCCGAAAATGTTGGTGCCCTGTCCACCTTTCTGTCCCGCACCGCTTCCAGCGAGTTTATCCATCGCTTCAAAAAAAGCACTGAATCATTCCTTAACCGCATAGATGCCGGCAAGGGGGTTCTTCACGTGGCCCGCAAGATGGAAGAATCATTTAAAGGACTTTTTACTCCCGGCATGCTTTTCGAGGCCTTCGGCTTTGAATACATCGGACCGATTGATGGGCATAATCTTCCGGCACTGATCGAAACACTCGAAAATGTCAAAAAGTTTGACAATTCCGTACTGGTCCATGTCCTGACGACAAAAGGAAAGGGATACAAACCGGCGGAAGAGAATCCTGCGTTGTTTCACGGCGTTGGGCCATTTGAGATCAAGACCGGCAAGGTACTCAAGGGGAAAGGTGGCGCCGCTTCGTATACGGCTGTTTTTGGAGCGGCGCTCTGCAAATTGGCCGCTGAGGATGAGCGGATTACTGCCATCACTGCAGCCATGCCTGATGGTACCGGCCTTGCAGGATTCGCCAAAGAGTTTCCGGAACGTTTTTTTGATGTGGGAATTGCTGAGCAGCACGGTGTTACCTTTGCTGCCGGTTTAGCTGCCGGTGGCTTCCGCCCGGTGTTTGCCGTCTATTCCAGCTTTCTTCAGCGCGCATACGATCAGGTGTGCCATGATGTCTGCCTCCAAAATCTGCCGGTCACCTTTGCTATTGATCGCGGCGGTGTTGTCGGCAGTGACGGGCCAACCCATCACGGAGCCTTTGATATCTCCTATCTTCGCCACCTCCCCAACCTGACTCTGATGGCCCCTAAGGACGAAAACGAACTGCAGCATATGCTGGCAACCGCTGTTCGCCTGGGAAGCCCGGCGGCGGTGCGTTATCCCCGGGGAAACGGTTATGGAGTGGCGCTAGACCAGACGCTTGAAATCCTTCCTGTCGGGCGCGCTGAAGTGCTGCGTGACGGCAATGCCGCTGCAATACTGGCCCTTGGAACGATGGTGTATCCTGCCATGGAAGCCGCTGAAGCTCTTGATGCAGAAGGAGTTGCTTTGACGGTTGTCAATGCCCGTTTTGTGAAACCGCTAGATGACACACTCATTATCGCGCTGGCAGAAAAACACGGGTTTCTTATAACCATTGAGGAAAATGTTCGACAAGGTGGATTCGGTTCCGCTGTCCTGGAACTTCTTGAACAACGGGGACTGAGCAAGACACGGGTCCTCCGCCTCGGATATCCGGACTCCTATATTCCCCAGGGCGAACAGCACGAGCTTCGCACCATGCTGGGCTTGGATAGCGCCGGAATTGCCACCTCTATTCGAACCTTTCTCGAACAATAACGACCATGTGTACCGGTAATATATCGAGAGCTACCTGCTGTTTCGCACTCATTATTACTCTGATGCATACGTCCGCTTTTGCTGCTGCGTCTGAGAGTGGTCCGATCACGCGCAGTAATTCAGGCCAGGAATTACTGCAGCGCGGCGAGTACGAAAAGGGAATAGAGCAATTACGTGAAGCGTACCAGCTGTTCCCCATGAATGGATCCTATAAACGCAGTTTGGCCGAAGGTTATGCGGCCTATGGGTATCAGCATTTCAAACAGAAACGCTACGAACTGGCGGATGAAAACTTTGTCAAGGCGGTGGAACTCTATCCGGAAGAGCCCGGTTATGCCCTTTCGCGCGGCGTCTGCAACTATTTTCTAAAAAAATATGATATTGCGCGTTATGAGCTTCAGCGGGCCAAGTCAATAAAAGAGGATTCAACTGAATTGCTCTATTATCTCGGACGTGTGCAGTTTGAGACCGACCATCGCCAGGAAGCACTGGAGTTGTGGGAGCAGGCGCTTAAACTCTCGCCGGGACGCACGGAAATAATAGAACTCCTGGCAAAATCCCGTAAAGAAAACGCAGTTGAATCAGGTATGGATCGCGGACACAGTTCCCGATTTGATCTATCCTACGATCCGGGAGTTGATGCGGCATTTGCCCGCGCAATTCTTGATGTACTCGAATCTGCCGCGAATCAGATCGGAGCCGAACTTCAGTCCTTTCCGGAAGCGCGAATCCCGGTTGGTATTTATAAAAGGGCTGATTACAAAACGGTGACTGACTCCCCCGACTGGTCGGGGGGATTCTATGATGGTAAAACGATACGTGTGCCGTTTGGTTCACTGCTCGAGATTACACCTGCACTGCGGGCTGTTCTGTTCCATGAATACGCCCATGTACTCGTCTTTGAGTTGACCCGTGGCAACTGCCCGCTCTGGTTTAATGAAGGGATCGCCGAAAT
>CAIRND010000483.1 GCA_903879825.1 uncultured Geobacteraceae bacterium | reverse complement strand
TACGGGGGAGCCTCTCATAGAGTCGCTGGACATTTTGTATGGCCGGCTCGGAAAAATCGATAAGCGGGGAAATGCACTTCTGCCCGAGCCGGAGGGCGCTGTTGTTTTGGAGTAATGCCGCCGCATAGTTGGAATAATAGCAATAATATGTGGGCGTCGCTGTCTCCCCGCCACCGAGCATAACCGGCACGAACAGGTAATCGGCATGCCGGCTCACTTCCAATGCAAGTCCATGCCAGTACGCCAGCGGGGCACAGAATTCAGCGCCGGCAATTTCTGTACCCTTTGCCAATAAATCCCCCCGGGGAGGTGCAACATACACCCGATAGCCCAATTTTCCGAAAAACAGCTTCCAGAAGGGCAGATGCTCCAACAGATAGATCGTCGCGGGAATACCTATGGTGATGGTGGCTTTGCCCCTTTTGACCGGCAGTTCCTCATGGCCGAAGGCAAAGAGTTTATGTCTCAAATTGAGGATATTGAGTTCAAAGCTTGCTTTAAAGCGGGAAATCGCCAGCTCAATTTCCACCCCATAGATACCTTCGCTGCTTGGCGATGGCGGCAATTCTGCCACGTCCTGGGGTGCCGAGGGGTCGAAAATGCGTCTCCTATTACTCAACAGGTCAAAGCCATTTTGGTTAGCTGGCCTCTGTTTTGTATCGGCTTCATCCCGCCCACACAGAAAACCCCACACGATGTTTTCATCTGCCAGGGCAATCTTGTTCAGCTTGCAATGGTTGTTGCACAGATCACATACCTCCTCGGTGACTGTCGGCGTCTCTTTATAGAAATCGATGCCGCGAAACCGGGTTTCCCTGACACCCTTTTCCTGCAGCTGCAGGCAGACTCCGAGAGCGCCGGTCAGGTGACAGTATGGTGAGACGAAAATCGGTTTTTCAAGTTTCTGTTCAAAAGAGGCAACCAGCGCCGCATTTTTAGCGGTAGCTCCCTGAAAACAGATAACGTGGCCGATTTTGTCAAGACGGGCAACTTTTGACAGATAATTATCGGTAACCGAATGGAGTGCGGCCGCCAGCAATTCCTCCTTTGCATAGCCCAGGCTCAGATAGTGATTCAGATCCCGTTCCATGAAAACGGTACAGCGGTCACTGGTAAGCGGCGCAGGTGTGCCAAGCGCCATTTTTGCATAGTCAGCCAGCGCGACATCGAGACGTTTGGCCTGTTCTTCGATAAAACTGCCGGTGCCGGCGGCACAAACGTAGTTCATGGCAGAAAAGGTCACCTGCCCATTTTCCATGACCGTAAATTTGGCGTCCTGACCGCCGATTTCAATGACGGTATCAACCGAGGGATTTAACGCATACGCCGCCCGGGCATGGGCGGTGATCTCATCAACTGCCAGATCGGCATGTATCACCTTATGAATGAATTTGCGCCCCGAGCCGGTTGTCCCGACTCCGCAAAAGTCAAAGTGAAGCGCATGCTGTTCTTCGATTTCCCTCAACACGCGTAACAGTCTTTGCAGGGCCTTGATCGGTTGTCCGAACGTCCGTGTATAGAGTCCATACAGGATTTGGTGTTCATTATCGGTACAAGTGACCACCGCCTTGGTGCTTGTCGAGCCTATATCAATACCGAGGTAGACCGGGATGCGCCCCTTGTGCGAAGGCAGATGGTACTGATCGACCTCAACGCCGTGTGAAATATAGTTTGGATGGGCGGCAAAGTCGGGGATTACGGAGAGCCGGGGGGTGAGCGGGGCAAAGAAGTAATGTTTGGCCTGGTTTTGCTGATTGAGAAGCGTCCCGACAGAAAATGGCACAGAGCCGACTACGTTGGATGCCCTGCGCTGTGCCATCAGGGCGCAGCCGATGGCGCCGGTTATGGCTGAATGGTGAGGAATAACAAGCGAGGAACCGATCATGTCTGAAAGATACTGCATGACCTTGTGATTATTGCTGACTCCGCCGACAACAAGAACCGGCTCGCGTAAGGTGACCCCTTTCACCAGGGTGTCAGTGATCGTATGGGCAAGCCCTTTGGAGAGACCGGCGCAGATTGCTTCCAGTGAGTATCCCTGCTGTTGACAGTGGACCAGGTCTGTTTTGGCAAAGACGGCACAGCGGGTGGCGATTTTCGGCGGTTCCCCCTGAAACGTGTCTGCAAGCCTGCTGAGTTGGGCACTGCCTGAAAGTCCCAGCCGTTCCGCCTGCTGGTCCAGAAATCCACCGGTACCGGCGGCACAGGAGGAATTTGCGATATACCTCCGGTAGCGGTTGTGCTCGTCAAACAGTATAAGGCCAAAGGTTTCGCCCCCGATGACGAACATGCTGCCGATATCCGCCTGCTCAAAAAGCGCCCCTTCGATCTGGGAAACCTGTTCGTTGACACTCACCCCTGCGGTGAAAAAATCGGCCGCTTTATGATTGTAGGCAACCTGCTGCACGCGCGACAAATCGAGACTTTCCAGGATGCCTCTCAATTGCCCGTAAATATTGCCGTGATGAAACAGGTATTCACTGCGCACAACAGTTCTGTTCCGATCAATAAGGACATAGCTGAGCGAAACTGAACCGATATCGATTCCGAGGAACTGCCCGTCGAGCAAAGATGTTCGTGGTGTGCGTTCATCAGACATGGCGCGTCTCCTTGAGGAGTGAACATCCTGCGTATTTTATTCACGTTACAGATGCTTTCCTTTCGGGACAACGTGCTTGAGTTTTTCAGAACCATCATACAAGGTATGTTTCAAGACTTTTCGTTTCTCTTTAAGATCCTTCTTTGAGCCCACTTTTTTCAGTAGGCTTTCTGCTTCTCATACCAGTTCCTCAATAACTATCTCCTCTTTTTCATCAGTCTGAACTGCCATTTTCACACCTCCTTATTCGATGTAAAAGACCGCGATCCAGAATTATTATTCTGTTCAAAATCTTTTTTGATGAGCGCCAGAACGATGAAAAACAGGCGTGACCACGCTGAACGACACGAGTATTTAAAGGAGCCACGGAGATACTCCGTGGCTCCTCCATCCGCACTGGTTAACGCAGCGCCCAGGGGCTTTATTCCAACGTGACTACTCGAACCCGATTACCAGCTCAGTCATAACCAGATAATCGGGCGAACCTTTCGTCGCCCCACTATTCAGGCGTTTTTACGCGTGATGGAGATGAGAGAAAACCCTTCCACCTCACGCTTGTCAACCTGTGCCATTGTCTGGAATGAATTATACCCGTTGGTTTCTCTGCCCAATTACTTAGCTTTTTCCGGGAAGACGCTTCAGGCTTCCTTCTCCGAAGAGGGCTTGCACACCACGTCTGCACCTGTGGAATCATCAAAGTCTCATT
>CAIRND010000482.1 GCA_903879825.1 uncultured Geobacteraceae bacterium | reverse complement strand
CTGTTTAAGTGAATGCAACACCGGCAGGACATGCACGGCATCGCCCACGGCGCTCATCATGACAATACAGACTCGATCTGTTGCTACGCGCATTATAAATTCTCCCCGGCAAGGCTGGCCAACCGCACGAGCGAATCCTCGTTAAAATCAAGCTCCCAACGACTGCGCCACTTACGTGCTGAACGCGCCAAACGACTAAAATTACGGGCAGCGATGTCTGTTCCACCGGGAAAGGTCACCCGGTCTACGTCCAACAGATACGCCGTCAGGTCAGAACTGCTACCGGCTATATAGATGTTTTTGAGATTCAGGTCTGCATGCCACACACCTGCGTGTGCCAGTGACCTCAGTAATCGTGCCACCGCTATCAGGAGTACATCACGACCTGATGTATTTGTTTTACTCCAGGCGGCAGGAAGGTCGTCGCCAATAGGCAGCCTCCGTGTCATGACATCACTCCGGGCACATATCCCAAGGGCAGGGTAAATGGCATACGCGATTACTTCCGGCGTCGGAATACCGAACGCCGCAAGGCGCAACGATATCTCCAGCTCAAGTGGTGCCCGGGTGGGAGTCAGAAACAAATCTCCCGTCAGGGTATGCAGTAGTCCACCATGTTGATTTTTCCGGACAACTACCGGAGTCGCCGGCAATGTCGGCAATTCAACCGAGTAAATGACCCCACGCCCCCGCATCTCTTCTTTCACAAGTTGCCGAGCAGCCCAGTCGTGAAGAGTCCCGGAGTTGAGCGCCTCGCCAACGGCAGCTGCCGCCCAGTTAAGGGCAACGGCCTGGCAGCCGTTAACAGTAAAATGCACATACTCGTGTTGATTCAAATCGGATTCTCGATTACCTGGAGAAAGAAGGAAATGTAACAAGTCTCTAAGGTTTGGACATACTGAAATAAAAATGGCTACAGGGAACGAATGCCGTCTGTAAATATCATTCAAATCAAAGCAGCGTCAACATGAAACTGGATGAAGAAGAGAAGCATTGGACGTAATTTGCTTCAAAAGTGATGTCCTTTATGGCATAGTGACAAATCTTTTTTTGGTCATGGGGTTTATGCTACCACTTGAATTGTTACAGATACTCACATGCCCACTCTGTAAAGGGGAATTATTTCAGAGTACAGCTGAATCAGCTCTACACTGTTCACCTTGTGACAGGCTCTATCCTGTTGTTGATGGAATTCCTGTTTTGCTTCCACTACAGGCTGACTCACCCCCCCAGCTAATGCGTGAAACAGAGTGAACGTACTTCGGCCCGACTCTATCCATAAAATTCTGATTCGTTCGGTCAACTGGATCGGCGACGCAGTGATGACCACACCGGCAATCAGTGGCATTCGCGAGTATTTCCCCCGTGCTGAAATAACTCTTTTGGCCAACCCGATGGTATCCCAGCTTTTTTTACACCATCCGGGGATTGATGCCATTATTACTTTTGATCGTCAGGGCAGACATCATGGCGTTGCCGGAAGGTTACGACTGGCAGCAGAACTGCGCACGCGCTCATTCGACCTTGCTGTCATTTTGCCCAACTCCTTCGATTCCGCGCTGGTTCCCTGGCTTGCCAGAATTCCGGCCAGAATAGGGAAATGCAGCGATGGCCGCACACTGTTGCTGAGCGGGCGTTATGAGGCTGCACAAGGGACAACCACTTGTCATGAAGTAGATTACTACCTGAATCTGATGCAGTTTTTCGGCATTACCGGAGGTCGAACGCCCCTCCACCTCTTTGTTACACCTGAAGAAGAATGCAGGGCACATGCGACATTGGCTGATCAGGGCATACAACCGCATGACTTTGTACTCGGCATCAATCCCGGCGCAAGCTATGGTTCGGCCAAACGCTGGTATCCTGACAGATTTGCAGGAGTTGCCCGCCAACTAGCGGACAAATGGTCGGCAAAGGTTGTTATCTTTGGCGGACCGGGTGAAACGGCCATTTCCGCAGACATCGAGAGTCGCCTGGAAGGTACCGCCGTTAATTTAGCTGGTAAAACATCTGTGCGTGAATTGATGACACTGATCAAGCGCTGCAACTTTTTCATTACCAATGATTCCGGCCCGATGCATATTGCCGCAGCTTTTGAAGTCCCGCAGGTGGCAATTTTTGGTTCAACAGATCACACGGGGACATCACCCTATAGCGACAACTCTGTGGTTGTAAGAAAGAATGTCGAATGTGCGCCGTGCAAATTACGGGAGTGCCCGACTGATCATCGTTGTATGACGGCGGTAAGCGAGGAGTCTGTTATTATGGCAGCACTTGAGCTTGCCAATAAAATTACAACGTGCAGATGAAGTTTAATAGTCGCACTGTTTGGACGTTTTTACGAGACAAGGACATAAGGACACCTTAAATGACTGTATACAAAAGACTTTTGCAGTACATGAAACCATACTGGTGGCGTATCTTGATTGCCGCGCTTGCTTCAGCAGCGTATGGCGGACTCGATGCAGGTTTTGCCTACATGGTCGAACCGTTATTAAAAAAAATCTTCGTAACAAAAGATATATTCATCTTCTCAATTCTACCGTTTGCCATAATACTTATTTTTGTATTCCGTGGAACATGCCGCTATTTTAACGACTACTTCATGAGGACGGCTGCCCAACTTGCTGTTCAAGATGTGCGCAATGAAGTTTTTAGAAAAAGTGTTTTTCTTGATCTACGTTTTTTTCATCAGAACCAAACCGGCTCGCTTATGTCACGGATTGTCAACGACGTTGCGATGATGCAGGATGGAGTCGGGGGAGTAATAACCGGCGTATTCAAAGACTTCATTGGGTTCGTTTCACTCCTTGGAGTCATCTTTTATCGGGATTGGCAACTTGCGGCTATTTCCATTCTCGTTATTCCTCTCTCAATCTATCCTGCCCAGGTTTTGGGCAAGAAAATCAAAATAAATGCCCGTAAGGGACAAGATGAAACGGGTGGGTTTGCCAGCATTCTCCAGGAATCGTTGAGTGGCATCAAGGTTGTAAAGGCCTTTTCTCTTGAAAACATCATGATTGACCACTTTACCCGGGCGAACCTGAAGTTTTATGAATACACACGAAAGCTTATCAAATACATGTTTCTATCTTCACCCATCATTGAGTTCATCACGTCGCTCGGTATAGCTGCAGTTGTTTTTTTCGGTGGGAGCAAAGTAATGGCCGGAAAATTGTCCGCACCCGAGTTTTTTTCTTTTATCACCGCCATGGCACTGGTCTATTCACCCATGAAAAGAATGATCTCTGCCTATGGTGAAGTCCAACGCTGCTTGGGCGCTTCAGAGCGCGTCTTTGAAATCATCGACGCCAGGCCTGAAATCATTGATGCGCCTAACGGCTATACGCTGACTCCTGACGACAACCGGGTCGAGTTCAAAAATGTCTCGTTTAAATATCAAGACGATTACATACTCAGCGATGTGAGTCTGGTGGCTGAAAAAGGTCAGGCAGTTGCATTGGTCGGGCCGTCAGGGGGAGGGAAATCGACACTTGTTTCTCTGATTGCCCGTTTTTTTGATACCAGCGAAGGTCAGATTTTTATCGGCTCACATGAAGTGCGTGAGATAACAAAAGGCAGTCTGATGAACCACATCGCCCTAGTTGATCAGGAAACCATTCTTTTTCATGACACAGTGGCAAACAACATCCGCCACGGGAAACCGGGCGCAACTGACAATGAAATAATAAAGGCGGCACAAGCGGCATATGCCCATGATTTTATCATGGAGATGCCTGATGGCTATGAGACAAGCATCGGTGACCGGGGCGTCAGGCTGTCCGGCGGCCAACGGCAACGGCTTTGTATTGCGCGGGCAATCCTCAAGAATGCGCCGATCCTGATTCTTGACGAGGCCACCAGTGCCTTGGACACTGAAAGCGAACAAATGGTTCAAAAAGCACTGGACAATCTAATTGTTAACCGTACGACGTTTGTAATTGCCCATAGGCTTTCCACCGTCCTCAATGCTGACAAAATAATTGTGCTAGATAATGGCCGTATTCTTGAGAGTGGCACTCATTATGACTTAATCAGAAATAACGGACTTTATAGCAGGCTCTGTTCAGCACAATTCAACAATGAACCTGCTCAACTGGATATGCAGTAAACGAGATACTAGCTTGAACATCTCTATGAACGATCTTGGCAGTAGATATAACTGAAGAGGTCTGGCAATGAATACTAAGCAACACCCGTTAGTCAGCATACTGATCCCAGTCTACAATCGTGAGAACCTGATCGTTCCGTGCATCCAGTCTGCCTGCGCGCAGAGTTTCAGCGACTTGGAAATTGTGGTGGTTGACAACGCCAGCAGTGACCGGACATTACACGTCTGCAGAGAGTTGGCAGCGCAAGATGCGCGCATCCGTGTGTTCAGCAATGATTCGAATCTCGGACCGGTCCGTAATTGGCAGCGTTGCATTGCAGAAGCACGTGGCACTTACGGTAAGATACTTTTCTCCGATGACCTCATGGCGCCGGATTTTTTGGCTAAAACAATCCCTTTTCTCGAGCATGACAACATCGGTTTTGTTTTCTCAGCGGCCATCATGAGTACGGTTCCTTTCCAAGGTGATATAAAGTGTCAATTCACCAGACGGACCGGCATCTTTGACAGCAGCCTGTTCATCAGCATGGCGCTGTTTAACGGCGACCTCCCGGTTTCACCCGGCGGCGCACTGTTCCGACTGCGCGACCTTGAAAAGAACCTGCTCCTTGACATTCCATCTCCTACGATCACTGATTTCACGAGACATGGCGGGGGGCCCGATCTGCTCATTTATCTGCTCACCGCCTTGCAATACCAGAAAATCGCCTATGTATACGAACCACTATCCCATTTTCGTGCTCACGACGGTTCGATAACAATTGGTATGGAATATTGTCATCTGGCCCAATGCTATCGTCAGGCACGGCTCTGGTTTGCAGAACAATATCTCAATGATAAATGGCTCAAAAAACTGTATGTGAATGAATGGAAGAGGGAATGCAGGGATACGGGGCAATGGACTCTCCCCGGAAGCATGGTAAGTCGTTACAGCAAAAAGAGGCTTGTACTGTCACCGTTTGATATAGTTTCGGGGCTCCTGGTGGCAAAATTGATGAAAAAAGGGCAACAGACCGTGCCGCGTGGCCGCTGTTCCGTTGAATCTTGACGTGACAAGAGCAAACCTGATTTTCTTTCTGTAAAGGAACGATTATGAAAGTTGTAATTTTAGCCGGTGGATTCGGTACACGTATCAGTGAAGAATCGCATCTAAAACCTAAACCGATGATCGAAATCGGCGAACGCCCGATACTCTGGCACATCATGAAGATATATTCCACCTACGGATTCAACGATTTTATCATCTGCCTAGGCTATAAGGGGTATTGCATCAAAGAATACTTTGCCCATTATTTCCTTCACGAATCTGATGTTACTTTTGACTTCAAAAATGGTAATGAGCGCGTGGTTCACCACCATTCAGCCGAACCATGGAGCGTAACACTCGTTAACACTGGTGGCGAGACCATGACGGGCGGCAGGGTTAAACGTATTCAAGAATATATCGGTAATGAGCCGTTTTTACTGACATATGGTGATGGTGTTTCGGACGTAAACATTGCAGACCTTGTTGCCTGTCACAAGTCCCATGGCAAACTTGCAACGGTTACATCAATTCAACCTTCAGGGCGATTTGGTGCTTTAGATCTGGATAGCGAAAACCTGGTTCGCGGTTTCAAAGAGAAACCAAAAGGAGACGGTGCCTGGATTAATGGTGGTTTCTTTGTCATGGAACCAGAGGTTTTTAACTATATCTCCGGGGACGCCACTATTCTTGAAAAAGAGCCGCTGGAAGGGCTTGCGCGAGATAAACAGCTTGTGGCGCACAAGCATTCCGGTTTTTGGCAGCCCATGGATACCATGCGAGACAAAAGTAATCTTGAAGAGCTCTGGATGTCTGGCAATGCACCATGGAAGGTGTGGTAATGAAATCCTTTTACGTCGGAAAAAAAGTATTTGTTACGGGGCATACGGGTTTCAAGGGGAGCTGGCTTTGTCTCTGGCTATCCAGCATGGGCGCTTATGTAACTGGCTACGCACTCGATCCTCCGACCACGCCGAGTCTCTTTTTATTGGCTCGTGTTGCCGAATTGGTTGACTCGCAGATTGCTGATGTCCGTGATGCAGCGGCTTTGGCTAACGCAATGCAGCAGGCACAGCCAGAAATTGTAATCCATATGGCAGCCCAGCCATTGGTTAGGGATTCGTATAAAATTCCGATTGAAACCTATGCAACCAACGTGATGGGTACCGTTCACCTGTTTGAGGCTGTACGGCATTGCCCATCCGTGAAAGCTGTAGTCAATGTTACAACCGACAAATGCTACGAGAACCGCGAATGGGTCTGGGGCTACCGCGAGAACGAACCGATGGGGGGATTCGATCCATACTCCAACAGCAAAGGCTGTTCCGAACTGATTACAGCTGCCTACCGGCAATCTTTTTTCAATGCTCCATCGTCTCAACACTGCGCAGCCATCGCCACGGCTCGTGCTGGTAATGTAATTGGAGGAGGCGACTGGGCAACTGACAGACTAATACCTGATTGTATCAGTGCATTGCTGAATGGAAACCCGGTTCGCATACGCAATCCTCACGCTGTTCGTCCCTGGCAGCATGTTCTGGAACCGCTTAGCGGCTATCTGACCCTTGCCCGAAAACTGTACGAGGCTGGTTCTGAGTATGCTGAAGGTTGGAACTTCGGCCCAGCAGACGATGACTCCAAATCCGTTGAGTGGATTGTTGACCGAATGTGCAAACTCTGGCGCAATGACGCGCGGTACGAAATATATGCCGGAAACCACCCACATGAGGCGCATTATCTCAAACTTGATTGTTCAAAAGCCCGCATGCGGCTTGGCTGGCAGCCTCGTTGGAATCTTGAAAAGGCGTTGAATAACATCATGGAATGGACTAACGTATACCGCTCTTCAGGTGACTTGCGACACTGTTGCCTGGAGCAGATTGATTCCTATGAAAATTCAATACGGGAGTAACTGTGGAAAACGAACGTGATAAACAACTCCGCAAACAGGCTATAGAGGCTGCAGTAGCCTACTATCAGCACGCACATAGCCCAAAAAAGGCATTTGCAGATGGTGATCGAATACCCTATGCCGGGCGGGTGTTTGACGAAGCGGAGATAATTAACCTGATTGATTCTTCTCTTGATTTCTGGCTCACCACCGGTCGCTATGCAGAACGTTTTGAGCGGGATTTTGCCAGTTATCTTGGCATTCAGTACTGCTCTCTCACCAATTCCGGCTCATCTGCCAACCTGCTTGCTTTCATGGCGCTAACGTCACCCAAACTGGGTGAGCGTCGTATCAAACCCGGTGATGAGGTAATCACCGTTGCAGCCGGATTCCCTACAACAGTAGCACCTATCATCCAATATGGAGCCGTGCCTGTTTTTGTGGATGTTTCACTACCAACGTATAATATTGATGTTAATCAACTGGAATATGCAAAATCTGATAGGACCAAAGCGGTCATGGTGGCTCACACCCTTGGAAACCCCTTTGATCTTAACGCAGTCAAAACCTTTTGCGACACGCACGACATTTGGCTGATAGAAGACAACTGTGATGCCCTTGGTTCACGTTATCTTCATAACGGCACATGGAAATACACCGGCACGATTGGTCATATCGGCACATCCAGCTTTTACCCACCCCATCACATGACAATGGGGGAAGGTGGCGCGGTCTATACTGACGATCCGCTACTTAAACGCTTGGTTGAATCTTTTCGGGACTGGGGTCGAGACTGCTGGTGCCCTTCCGGCAAGGATAATACCTGCAACAATCGTTTCGGACAGCAGTTCGGCGAGCTCCCTTTCGGATACGATCATAAATATGTCTACTCGCACTTCGGCTACAACCTGAAACTCACTGATATGCAAGCGGCAATCGGTTGTGCCCAGCTAGAGAAACTCCCGGGTTTTATAGAAGCCCGTAAGAAGAACTGGACGCTTCTGCGTGATGGGCTTGCAGGATTAGGAGACAAGTTTATTTTGCCAGAGGCGACCGAAAACTCTGACCCCTCCTGGTTCGGCTTTCTGCTGACCGTGCGCAAAGGGAGCGGTTTTACCCGTGACAAGATAGTAAACCACCTTGAGAGCAAAGGGATTCAAACCCGCATGCTTTTTGCCGGAAATTTGATTAAGCATCCTTGCTTCGATGAAATGCGCCGTGAAGGAAAGGGATACCGAGTGGTTGGGACTCTTGACAACACCGATAACATCATGAACGACACCTTCTGGGTTGGTGTCTATCCGGGAATGTCCGAAGAGATGGTAGATTATATGGTTGAGGTGGTAAGAGGATTTTGTCGTCGATGAATATCCTTTTGACCGGTGCAACCGGATTTCTTGGCAGTAACCTTTTAACTCGTCTGGTTGAAGACGGGCACAAGGTTACACTTCTTGTTCGAAAGACCTCTTCGCTCCAGAGAATTACTCATCTTATTGATCGAATTACTATTCATACTATTGGAGACATACCGTTTCGCGAGCTGTTTTATTCCGGCAAGATAGAAGTTATTATCCACTGCGCGACAAACTATGGACGCGGAGGAGTTGAGCCCCCAGAGTTGGTCGACGCAAACCTGATACTGCCTCTTCAGCTATTACAGGCAGGATTCGATTCTGGAGTTCATTGTTTTATAAACACAGATACGATCCTTGATAAAAGCGTTAGTGACTACGCTCTCTCAAAAAGTCAATTCCGTGAGTGGCTTGGCACATATGCTCAGAAAATGGTTTGCGTAAATATCGCCTTGGAACATTTTTATGGATCTCATGACGACCCTACGAAGTTTGTCAGCTTCATTGTCAGACAACTCTTGAATAATGTTGACTGCATTAATTTGACGATGGGAGAGCAAAGGCGTGACTTCATCTACATTGACGATATAGTGTCGGCTTTTCTCCTTATTATCGATAACAGTACATCCTCCAAAACAGGCTACTTCGACTATGAAATCGGTACCGGAGTCACAATTACCATACGAGAATTTGTGGAACTGGCAAAACACATCGTACTCAATACTCAGACTCAACTCAATTTTGGTGCACTACCTTATCGGGAAAATGAAGCGATGGAAATTGCCGTTAATACTGCCGCAATACGTGATTTAGGATGGATTCCTGCCACATCGCTTACTAACGGACTTTCAAAGATGGTTGAGCAAGAACGGGAGAAAAGAACTACATGAAATTATTAATTACCGGTGGATGCGGATTTCTGGGAAGCAACCTAGTTGCTCATGCCATTGAAAATTGCTTTGAGGTTGTTGTTTTTGACAACCTGTATCGCGAAGGTTCACTGCATAATCTCGCTTGGCTGAAGAAAAAAGGATCCTTTCGGTTTGTGCATGGCGACATCCGCAATCAGAACGACATAACCAGGCTTGTGCAGGATTTCAGACCTGAAGCAATATTTCATTTGGCCGGCCAGGTCGCTATGACCACTTCGATTGACAACCCTCGCATGGACTTTGAAGTTAATGTGGTTGGCACGCACAACTTGCTTGAGGCGGTTCGTCTCTATTCACCGGAAGCAGCAGTTCTATATTCCTCGACCAACAAAGTCTATGGAGACCTTGAACAATACTATTATCGTGAGACGGTATCCCGCTACGAATGCATTGACAAGCCGAACGGCTTCGATGAAACAACACAGCTCAGCTTTCACTCCCCCTATGGCTGTTCCAAGGGTGCAGCCGATCAGTATATGCTCGATTACGCACGAATATTCGGCCTTAAAACAATCGTGTTTCGGCATTCCAGTATGTACGGTGGCCGCCAGTTTGCTACCTATGATCAGGGTTGGATCGGCTGGTTCTGTCAGAAGGCTGCAGAGACTAGAAACGGAACGCTTGTAGAACCATTTACTATTTCTGGCAACGGTAAGCAAGTACGTGATGTCCTTCACGCAGATGATATGATCAACCTCTATTTTTCATCGCTTGAGCAAGCTGACAAAATTAGCGGTGAGGCATTTAACATCGGCGGGGGGATTGATAACAGCCTCTCGTTACTTGAACTGTTCGATCTTCTTAAAGATTTGATCGAGCAACCATTGAACTACTCACGACTCGCACCACGCGAGAGCGATCAGCGGTTTTTTGTAGCCGATTTAGCAAAGGCCATAAAACTCATCGGATGGGAACCACAAGTGAGCGCTCGTAATGGTGTCGCAAGAATGCTTGAATGGACCACCGGATTGATTGGTTGTTAACATTACCTCCCGGCACACGGAGTAGCCACACTATGAATAACCAGCCGCTTATATCCATCATCACGGTTGTCCGCAACGATGCCGAACATTTATCGCGCACAATGCAAAGCATAGCTCCTTTCAAAAATGCCCGTGTCGAATATATCGTAGTTGACGGCGCGTCGACAGATGATACCCTGCTTGTGGCCGGGTCGCGGCTCGACATGATCGACATTCTTGTCAGCGAACCGGACAAGGGGATATACGATGCCATGAATAAGGGGATCGCGCTTGCCCATGGCACATATCTGCTATTCCTCAATGCCGGTGACGAATTACTCGCCCCCCCTGACAATATTGTCTCAGACGCTCCGGAAAAGAGCGTAATTGTCTATGCAAAAGCGAGGATGTTCAATCCGGACGGTTCATTCGACTATATCAAGGGGAAGCGCCTCAAAAACATCAGCCGCTTCCTGCAAGGGATGCCGCTCTGCCATCAAGCTGTTTTCTACCGGCGCGAACTGATCGGCGAATATGACCTCCGGTTTAAGGTAATAAGCGACCGGGTAAAGACCTATAACCTGCTCCGTAAATATGGTCGGAGACGGGCCTTTTTTGTCGATAGTGTCATGGTAAACTACTATCAGGACGGCTTCTGCTGCAACGGCGTCACCGATGCTTTCCTGGCTGAGGAGGACGCTCTTTTCTACCGCAGTGTTGGAAAAACCTATTACATAACGATCAAGAAAATCAACTACCAGTTTAAACACAAAATAAAGCGCCCTATTCTCCGACTGTTTGGCAGGAAATTTTGAGAGAAGCAACTGGCTAGCCTATCACTCGCTTCACCAGATTGAGTATCACAAAAAATGTATAAAAAATGTAGTCCCATCATGGAGAGTACCTTGTCATTTCAGGATATCTTTGAACGCACATTTCGATCATACGAGGCGCGCTTCTGCGGAGCAACCGTTGTCGATGTACCGGCCGGTTCAGGAAATACAGCACGCTGGTTATCACGCTGCGGTGCCACTGTCATTGCCCTGGATCTTTTCCCCGATTTTTTTAAAGCGGAAGGATTGCAGTGTAATTACTGCGACTTGGCCGAAAGGATTCCTCTACTGGACGAAACAGCTGATTTTCTTGTTTCCCAAGAGGGGCTTGAACATATTCCCAACCAGATCAATGCCTTTAAAGAATTTTCCCGCGTATTGAAGATCAATGGCAGACTGCTGTTAACCTGTCCAAACGGTTCAAATCTTACAGCGAAAGTTTCCCATCTGCTCGGTGAGTCTGAAAGATACGGTCGGATCATGCCGCCAAATTCCGTTGATGGTATCTGGTGCAACTCCGCCACCGAGGAAAAGCTCTATTACGGTCATCTGTTTATCCCTACCGCGACAAAGACCCGACTCTTCGGCCAGCTTGCGGGACTGGAACTCGTTCAAGTACATTTTTCAGAATTCAAATTGTCCTGTTTTCTCTGGTTTCTGTTCTTATATCCGTTCATTCTACTGTCTCAGCTGAAAAATTATCTCCGCAACAGCAGGCGCAATCCTGCCGCACGGTCAGAGTACCAAAAGGCGTTCATGCTTTCGATCAACCCCAAAATCCTTCTTGATGGCAGCATGGTTCTGGAATTCGAGAAAACTATGACTTCTGAGCAAGCTCAGGAAGTATTGCGCACCAATTGGGGTGCCATTCAAAAAAATCAACCATGAACATGACCAGCATACTCATATGACAAGGTAGACATAACCTCACTATCAGTTAAATCAGTAGAAACCTTGCTCTGGAAATAAACTATTTTAATACGCTATGGACAACTGACATGCCCCCAATCTCCGTCGTAATCATAACCTTTAACGAGGAGAAAAATATCGAGCGATGTCTGCGTGCGGTACAAGGCATCGCCGATGAAATCATCGTGTTGGACTCATTATCAACTGACCGGACTAAAGAGATCTGCCATCAGTTTAAAGTCACGTTTATTGAGCAGCCTTTCCTCGGCTATGTCGAGCAAAAGAACAAAGCGCTGGAATATGCCACATTTCCGCATATCCTTTCACTCGACGCCGACGAGGTGCTTTCTGACGAGCTGAAGGAATCAATACTGAACATTAAAATCAATTGGAAGTATGACGGGTATTGCTTTAATCGCCTGACCAACTATTGTGGCTCATGGATTCACCATTGTGGATGGTATCCGGATCAGAAACTGAGACTGTTTGACAAGCGTAAAGGGAAGTGGCAGGGCAATACTATTCATGAACGATATCTGCTTAATGACGACAGCTCACCACAACATATTTCTGGTGATTTGCTGCACTATTCGTACTATTCAATCGATCAGCATATTGACCAAATCAAGAAGTTTACGACCATGATGGCGCAGGTACAGCTCCAGAAAGGGAAAAAGCCCGGATGGGGGAAAATCGTTCTAAATCCGCTCTGGTGTTTTCTCCGTCAATATTTTATTCGACTCGGCTTTCTTGACGGCTATCATGGCTTGGTTATCTGCACTCTATCCGCCTGTGCCAATTTCATTAAATATGCGAAGACGCGAGATCTGTTCTCTGCCCAGAGCACACCTGAATGATCAAGAATCTGATTATATGTCGCACTGATGGTATTGGCGACGTCGTCCTGACCTTACCAGTCGCCGGTTTGTTAAAAAAGCTTCACCTTGGTTTAAAGATTTGGTTTGTCGGGCGTTCTTATACCGAAGCGGTCATTTCTGCCTGCGAACATATCGATAATTTCATCAACTGGGATGAGTTGTCAGGGATTAGTTTCAACGAAAAGATTGAATATTTCATAAGCCTGCAAGCCGACGCCATAGTACATGTTTTTCCCAACAAGGAATTAGCCAAAATCGCGTATCACAGTAACATACCGCTCCGCGTGGGCACTTCGCATCGCTTTCAGAACTGGTTGTACTGCAACCGCCTGGTACATGTAGGCAGGAAAAGATCTCCACTGCATGAGAGCCAGTTGAATGCCAGGTTCTTCCGTCCTTTTGGCGTAAAGAAGACTCCTTCACTTGAAGAGCTGGTACCTTTGATGGGGCTAACCAGACCTGATAAACTTGAAGAAACGTATGCGCAATTGCTCGATTCGAACCGTTTCAATGTAATCCTGCACCCGAAATCAAAAGGAAGCGCCCGCGAATGGGGGCTTGACAACTTTGGCGAACTGATCCGTTTACTCCCCAAAGACCGCTATAAAATATTTATCTCCGGAAGTCCAGAAGATGGTAGTGCACTGCAACCACAGATCGAAGCGTGGGGAAATGATGTGACCGACATAACCGGAAAGATGTCACTGCCTCAATTCATCGCTTTTATCAATAAAGCCGATGGACTTGTAGCGGCGAGTACCGGACCGCTTCATATTGCCGCTGCTCTGGGGAAAGTGGCCGTAGGACTCTATGCACCGATGAGGCCGATCCATCCCGGTCGATGGGCACCACTTGGTGTGCGGGCGGATTTTCTTGTTTTAGACAAGCAGTGTGAGAAATGTCGTCATGAAAGACGTTGTGCATGTATTGAAAGTATTAAACCTACGGATGTAGTACTGAAGTTGGAGCAACTGAAAGTCCGATAGTAGAACATTATACACCACTTAATAATCAGAGAATTTCATCTATGGCGTTACGCATACTGCACGTTCTATCCTCAAATTTTTTTGCCGGCTCAGTGGCCTATGCGCTGCAACTGGCGGAACGGCAATCAGCCGATGGCCATGACGTGTTCATGGCTACCGATCAGGAAGAATTATCAAATAAGATCACCTGCCTCACACTTCCGGTATCTAATCGCGCCCTATTGCAGCGGATTAATAATATTCGTCTTCTGCGGAAAGTGATTCGCGAACAGAACATTAGTGTGGTGCACGCCCATTCACGAGCTGCCAGCTGGATTGCCTACTATGCACTTCTCGGGACACGGGTACCGCTGGTATCGACCATTCATGGCCGCCAGGTTAAACACTCCGCTCTGAAATCTAATAACATTTATGGCGAAAAAGTCATCGCAATCTGTCCGCAACTTGTTGAACACCTGGACAATGAGCTGCACATTGCCCGGCATAAACTGGTGTTTTTACCCAATCCGCTCAATATTGAGACTCTGAAACAGATCCAAAGGACCAGAGTAAAAGACGGGAGGGTAATTATCTCCGTTGTTGGTCGACTTAACGGCCCCAAAGGCGCTCATATTGCAGACCTGGTGTCGCTTGTTTTCCCTCTTTTATTACATCAGCACCCCACTCTCTCTGTCCAGATAATCGGGGGCGAATGGGAGGCCTTCCCGCAAGTCGGAAAAGCAGCTTTTGCAGATCTTCAATCCCGATTCGGCGATCGTATCCGTTATGTTGGTTTTACAAAACAGGTATTAGAGCTAATGGCAAATTCTGATGTGGTAATCGGCGCCGGCCGAGTCGCAATGGAGGCTTTAGCCTTGGGAATAACAGTATTTGCCATGGGTGAAGCATGTTGTCATGGGCTTGTTTCCAAGGACAATATCGACGCAGCCATTGGTACCAATTTTGGCGATATACTTTCAGTTGCAACTCCGTTTCGTCCCGATACTGACTCAATAGCTGTCGAGCTGGAGACGTGTATCACGGGGAGGGTATTTGCAAGAATTGAGCTATCGGAACTGTCACGTGCCTACAATCTCGACACAATTATGCCGAAAATCCTGAGTACCTATTCATCCGCAATCATGCGCAAGCTGTCACCCGGAACCATTCCTGTGCTGATGTACCATCGTGTTCCCGATGCTGCCATTACCACTAAACACCGTACCTTTGTGACAAAAGCAAATTTCGAAAAGCATCTTCGTTTTTTCACCAGTCGCGGCTTGCAATCCATTACTTTTTTGGATTACCTGGCATTCTCAATCGGAGACAAACCACTGAGAGACTTCCCCAAGAAGCCTTTTATTCTGACGTTTGATGACGGATATCTTGATAACTTCCATAATATGCTGCCGCTTACGCAACAGTACGGCTTTACAGGTGTATTGTTCCTACTGGGTGATTTCTCAGCTAACGGCAACTTCTGGGATATCGGTGAGGATACCGCGGCAAACAGAATAATGAATACAGAGCAGAAAAAAGCCTTTATAGATATCGGCTGGGAAATTGGTGCACATACCCTCACCCACCCACACTTAACTCAATTGAGTGATGAGGACATACTGTACGAACTAGGCAAAAGCAGAGACAACATTGAGCAGGAGTTACATACGAAGGTAGTATCATTTGCCTATCCCTTCGGTACGTATGATGGCCGCGTTAAACAGTTGGTAAAACAGAGTGGATTTGAATTCGGCATTGCCACCGATACCGGTGGAGAGACCATTGAATATGATCGTTTTGCAGTTTTCCGCGTCAACATGTTTCCAGAAGAGAGCATGTTTAGCCTGTTTAAGAAGACTTCTCGATTTTATCGAAAATACTACCAATGGAAGCGTGGAAAATGAAGACTTTCCTCTTCGTTAATCCCGCATCCGGCCATCACTCGACTCAGCGTTTTAAAACGACTTTGGAGCGATTGCGGTTACATGCAATAATTCCAGAGGTCTTTCAGGTACGTACACCCGCTGAAATCCACGCACATTGTGACACCATCAACAAAGGGCACGGATCACATCTGGTTATCGTTGCCGGAGGTGACGGAACATTTAATGCG
>CAIRND010000481.1 GCA_903879825.1 uncultured Geobacteraceae bacterium | reverse complement strand
GGTTTATGAAGAACTTCCGGGCTGGAAAGAGGATATTACCGCAGTTCGTAGTTTTGACGAACTGCCGGCAACGGCCAAATCGTAGGTGAGACGCCTTGAAGAATAAGCTGGCTGTCCGATTGTGCTTGTATCAGTAGGACCGCGACGCGATCAGACGATTACTATCAGGAATCCATTTGCCTGATCAGTATCACGTCCACTCCTCAAACACTCTTGAACGTAGAAAGGCCGGCAGTGATGCCGGCCTTTCTACGTTCAAGAGCTCAGTCGTACGCGGATAATAATCAGATTCAAACTTGCAACAATTTCATTCGGGAACAGAGAATCCATGTGCTTTGAATGCTTTTGTAAGTGATTCCTTGAGAGCAGCCATATTAATTGGTTTGGTAAGAATGGCATCGAAACCAATGGCGTGTAAACTATCCCATTCTTCTTCAAGTGCGTGCGCGGTATATGCAACGAGTGGCAGCGCTGCATTGCGAGGATCAGATCGCAGGCTGCAACATACTTCCTCACCACTCATACCAGGCATTTTTATATCAAGCATGACCAGATTAAACCCATGTTCGCCGTGAAGCTTGCTGAGGGCATCCGTGCCGTCGACCGCTTCTTCGGCTTCCCAGCCGTCACGTTCAAGCATATCGATCAATAATATTCTATTAATTTCGGCGTCATCAACGACAAGAACTCGCTTTTTCATAGTATCGTCATGGTGAAGAAGAACGAAGATCCTTCTCCCAGTTTAGATTTCAAGCTCATAGTGCCCCCCATTAGTATAACCAGTTCCCTCGCAAGTGCTAATCCCAAACCAGTACCACCCTGTTCGGATGTGAGGAAATTATCAGCCTGATGAAATTTTTCGAAAATTTGATGCTGCTGCTCTTCAGAAATCCCTATACCACTATCGGTAACAGTAAAACAGACTGAATTATCACGGCGCGTAAACTCAAGTGAAACTTCGCCCTGAGATGTAAATTTAATGGCATTATTGAGTAAATTATTGAGGACTTGTCGTAACCGGGTTGGATCGCAGACCAGGTTTTTTTGCAGACTGTCGTCATAAACTTCTTTAAGGACAAGGCCTTTACTTTCAGCATGAGCTCGATGAGCAGCTGCAACCGATGTCAACAGAGAATGTATATCAGTCTCAACCGGCTTCAACTCCATTCGCCCCGCCTCAAGCTTTGCAAAATCAAGGAGGTCATTTACCATATCCAACAAATGCTGGCCACTGCTGTAAATAGTTTCCGCATAAAATTTCTGTTTCTTCTCCTGGATATCCATTTTTAGCAGTTCTGAGTATCCAAGAATACCATTGAGTGGGGTACGCAATTCGTGAGACACACTGGCAAGAAAAACGCTTTTCATCCGGTTGGCTTGTTCCGCACGTTTCTTGGCCTCTTCCATGTGGGTGAAGGAGTTTTGCACACTGTCAGCCATATGATTAATAGATTCAGCAAGGCGCCCCATTTCATCATTACTTACTTTTTCAATACGGTAGGTAAGGTCCCCTTCTTCAATTTTATGCAAACCATCCGTCAATTGAGTTACGCGGCGGGTCAACAGATTGGCCAACCAAATGGCCACCATGATTACGAAAACGACCATCAGTACGGTCGATATGATTAATGACCACGCGGTATCCTGCATGCTGCGACTGATAATCGCGCTCGTTTCGCTGGCAGTTTTCTTCATCAGACCGTTATAGGCACTGACTCGGCTGTCAAGCTGAACCTTGGTATCAGTTGCTGCCTTATGGAACTCATCAATATTAGCTCCAATGGTGACATAACCAAATCCACGAGGCGTTTTGCCATACTTTCCGGT
>CAIRND010000480.1 GCA_903879825.1 uncultured Geobacteraceae bacterium | reverse complement strand
CATGGTATCCGGATTGGCACCGGGCAGATTGGCATTTACCTGAATAGTCGGAAAATCCACATTGGGGAGATCGTTCACCGGTAGCAGGCGATACGAGACCACGCCGAAAATAAAAATGGCGATCATGATCAGCGAGGTCATAATCGGCCTGCGGATGAAGATATCAGCTATGTTCATTGAATTTACCTTTTTGTAGTATCACGATGCAGCAGAATTCAGTGACCTTCCTGATCATTTCCCACCAACCCCACGAGGCATCCCGCCTTTATCAGTCTTCCCTTTTGCTTCCACAACCGCCCCCGGAGTAAGGCGCAGCTGACCATCGGTCACTACTTTTTCACCCGCTGCCAGCCCCTTTTCGATGACAGTCTCCTCACCTGCAGCCGCGAGAGATGTTACCTGGCGCATCTCCACCGTGTTATCCACCTTCACCACATAGATAAATTCACCCTGCTGGCTGGTCTGGATAGCCTGGGTTGGAACGACCACGGCATTTTTACGGGAAGAGAGAGTTATGAGTACATCGGTGAATTGGCCCGGCCAGAGTTTATGTGCTTTATTGGCAAAGACCCCCTTGAGCTTGATTGTACCGGTCGCAGAATTGACGGCATTATCAAGAAAACTGATCGTTCCGACCTCCGTACTGCCCGGCTCATTGGGGATGACCGCTTCGATTTTCAACTGACCGGCGGTCATCGCTTTTTTTATCTCCCCCAGCCGTTTTTCCGGGAGGGAAAAAGTGACAGAAATCGGACTCAACTGATTGACCGTCACGATAGACAGATCGTTCGCCTTCACCAGATTACCCGTTTGCAGGGCAACAGAACCGGTCCGACCGGAGATCGGCGACCGGATGGAACAATAGCCAAGTTGGATTTTAGCGGTTTTGATGGCGACACGGTCAGCAACAACGGTAGCGATCATTGATTCAGAATTTGATTGCAGTAAATCATACTGGTCGCGGGTGACAATCCCCTCCTTCAGCAAACCTTCATACCGAAGTACCTGTTCACGGGCGTATTTAGCCAGGGATTGGTCTTTGGCAAGAGCCGCTTCATATTGACTGACGGTTGCCTGAAACGGGTCCGGATCAATGCTGATCAGCAAAGCCCCCTTTTCCACATCACTCCCTTCCGTGAAATGGATCCGCGCAATCTGGCCGCTTACCTGCGACTTTATGGCGACACTGGTATATGCCTCAATGGTGCCGATGGCTTTCACCTGAACCGGCACATCTTTTTGCACTGCCTGTGCCACCGCTACCGGCACCGGAGGCTTTGTTTTGGGCTTCTCTTTTTTAGGGGAACAGGAGCTACAGAGGAATAATGTGGTGACGCCAATCAACAGTACAGTTTTTTTATTCATAACAATTATTGTTCCCTTGGTACAAATGTCTCGACCCGGATGTGCAATGTAATCCAAAAACAATCACTTTTGTAAGTTTATTCAAACTATTTCAGGGGCGTAGTGCAACTTATTACTTTACCATACTTCCGGGGAATTACTAGTATCCCCGGAAGTATGGTATATATTCATGTGAATCTGGCAGTCCGGCAATCGCCGGTGTCCATCGACACAAAGAACATTATGAGGAATCATACCTATGACAGTATTTCCCACAATGTATCAGGTAAAACAAAGCTTCCCCCGTCCCGTCGTGACAGATGTCGCCGCTGCCACCACGGCGGCTCTGGTAACACTTCATCTGGACAATAAAATATCAGCGGGCCAGAAAATTGGTATTACTGTTGGGAGCAGAGGGATTCAGGATCTGTCGACCATACTGCGTACGACGGCACTGTACATACAATCTTTAGGGGCCACTCCGTATTTTATCGCGGCCATGGGTAGCCACGGTGGCGGCACGGAATGTGGACAGAGGGAAATTCTTGAAAGCCTTGGTTTGACCGAAACGGCTCTGGGTGCACCGGTACTGACATGCGCTGAATGCAACGTCATTGCACATACTCCCGAGGGAATGCCAGTTTATACACTGGAATCCGCACGACAAATGGACGGCATTTTGATTGTCAACAGGGTCAAAACGCATACTTCATTCAAGGGTAGGGTTGAAAGCGGCTTGATAAAAAAAATCGTTGTGGGACTCGGCGGACCGAAAGGGGCACAACAGTTTCATGCTTTCGGGCCAAGCGAATTGCCCCGTTTACTGATAGAAATAGGCGAAATAATCCTAAGAGAACTACCGATACTTGGTGGAGTTGGCATTATAGAAAATGCCTACGAAGAGACAGCCCTGATTCGTGGGGTTGAAAGTAATTGCATGGTTGAGCAGGAAAGCGAGTTATTACGGCACTCGAAGTCGCTTATGCCGGCGCTTCCTGTTGATGATATCGATCTGCTTATTATTCAGGAAATGGGTAAAAACTACAGTGGAACCGGCATTGACACCAATATCATCGGCAGGACCCAAATTCAGGGTGTCCAGGAACCACAAAAGCCCTGCATCAAAAGAATTGCCGTTTTCGACTTGTCGGAAGAATCACATGGCAACGCAACCGGTCTTGGTTTGGCTGATTTTGTTACCAAAAAAATAGTCGATACAATGGACCGCACGGCAACCTATCTCAACTGCCTCACCAGCACATTTGTAATGCGCGCCGCCATTCCCATGTACTTTGATTCGGAAAAGCTGCTATTGGAGGCTGCTCTTTTCAGTTTATCAGGTATTGACCCACTCAATTTACGAATTGTGATTATCCCCAATACCCTGTTTTTGTCGGACTGCCTCATTTCTGAATCTCTTTTGGCAGAAATTGAAGCGATACCACGCATGACCATCAGCAACGTACCGCACAATCTGGAATTTGATTCTCACGGACGTTTGCTGATAGGTAGCGCTTTCAGGAAGGAGGCTGATAATAAAAGTGTGGGGAGCATCACCGAAAGTGAAGATAACCCGGAACAGACCTGGTAGGAAAATCTGATCTTCTTTAGCCCATCGTTTATTTCTGAAACTGCCTCGCAAATTTTTCTATTTTTATTATATGAACTTTTTGCTCTGCATTGAGGGTATCCATAATCTTTCTGACTTCATCACAGTCACCCTCAAAACATTGAAAAACCTGCTGTTCCCAGAGCGCCTTTTCAAGATGAAGCGCCATGCTCACCGCTTGAGTAATAGGAAGTTCAACATTTTTCTTAACTCCATCAATGAGGTCCTCAATGGATTTTATGCTTGAAGCAATATACTCCGCTCTTAAATCCCCTTGCGAAAATCTGAATTTGTCCGTGGGATCACGTTCAGTAAGCCGTTTAATCCAGGAAGCATGAGTATGCTCCTCCTTTTCCATTTCAGTCCAAAAGGCTCTATACTCAGGGTATCTGAATGAAAAAAGCTTATACAGTTTACCAATAATAAACTCTTGCCTCACAAACAATTCTACAAGTTCTTTCTGATCGTTATTCAATTCCATAGTGTTCCTTTTGCATGTTTATTCTGAATCGCCTCGGCTTAGTGGACCTCGATCTCCTCCAAAGAAAAGTTGCGGAAATCATCAGAGTCACCGAGTCATAAATCAGGAACGGGGAGCATGGCACCGAACCGGAACTGCAATATAATCCAAGTATTATCAAATTCCTAGTGAAGATAGCACTGTTTTTGGAGCAGCAGGGGTTTAAGAAACTGTCCTGAATTCCAATTTTAAGATTTATTCGGCAAAAATAGTTCCCGTTCGGTAAATTCTCCGTGGCACCTAAACCGTCTCTCCTGTTATTTCCCGATCAGGAAATATTACTTGCCTTATGTCATTATCGGAGTAATAATTCCCGGCCCGGTTAAACAGGATAAGTACGTTAACGAAATCGTTCCTGCACAAACCCGCAGAAATAATTTCTATCGTACTAAAGAGGAAATATTTATGATTACAAAAATAGACACTCCGATTTCACTTGGCCTGGCAGTACGAACCGCACGCAAACGTCTTGGCTTAACGCAGCCACAACTGGCTCTGGCTTCAGGTGTCGGTGTGCGTTTCATTGTCGAACTGGAAGCTGGCAAACCAACACTCCGTCTGGAAAATGTTCTACGCGTGCTTCATGCGCTGGGTGGGAATTTGTGTGTTGAAGGCCTGGCAACTGGTACGGAGGATTAGATCATGACTCGTCAACTGAGTGTCTGGCTGTTCGGAACACACATGGGTACATTGAGTCAGATTGATGGCCGTTTGAACTTTTCCTATGTGAGTGACTGGCTGAATACGAGTAATGCAATTCCATTATCGCAATCACTGCCTCTTCAGTCAGAAACGTTTGGTGATCGTGCCACCCGTCCATTTTTTTCAGGGCTTTTGCCTGAAGGAGACAAGCGTAAGTTAATCGCCCAGACTCTGCATGTTTCAAAACAGAACGACTTTGCTCTCCTTGATGGCATTGGAGGCGAATGTGCCGGGGCTGTGACTTTGTTGGAGCCAGGGCAGATGCCACAAGACCAGGATAATCAAGATCTCGTTCGTTGGCTGGGTGAAGTAGAGCTTTTACGCCTTCTCGATGAAATGCCAAAACGTCCGATGCTCGCCGGTGAAGAAGGATTGCGGTTATCTCTGGCGGGTGCACAGGACAAGCTCCCCGTAGTTGCTGAAGGTGATCGTATCGGGTTACCGCTGTTCAACTCTCCCAGTTCACATATTCTTAAACCGGCAATTGCCGGCGTGGAGGGTAGCGTCTTCAATGAAGGTTTTTGCCTGGCACTGGCCAATGCTCTGAAGCTTGATACCGCCAAGGCGGAGATTCGTCGTAGTAGCGACCGACATTATTTGCTTGTGGAACGTTATGACCGGCAGGTAACAGCAGATGGGTGCTTAATGCGTTTGCATCAAGAAGACTTTTGCCAGGCTCTGGCAGTTGCCCCCGAATACAAATACCAGAACGAAGGCGGGCCGGATTTATCGCAAGCATTTGAGCTATTGCGCCGGGCAACGAGACCGAGTGCTCCACAGATTCTGAAACTATTGGATTTTGTGATTTTCAATGCCATGGTAGGTAATCACGATGCCCACGGAAAGAATTTTTCATTGCTCTACACAACACAGGGGATCGTTTTGGCACCATGTTACGATGTGCTGTCCACTGCGGTTTATCCGAATCTGACGGACAAAATGGCAATGAAAATCGGCAGCAAGTATTGCTTTACGGAAGTACAGTTGCGGCATTGGGAGCGTTTTGCTACTGAAGCAGGACTGTCGCCGGCACAAGTAAAAAAACGCATTCTGAATATTGCACAACGCTTGCCTGGCCTTGCGGCAAAAACAATGGCAGTTTTTGAGGCAGAAGGTAATGATCACAGCATACTGGAAAAAATTCTGGCATTGATTGAACAGCGATGTGAAAAGACCATACATAGTTTGAGTTGATGCGTGGCCTGGGAAAACAAGCTGAATTTACAGCCTATCTGGTTAATGTGAAGTTACGGCACAAGCCGAAGCGGAATCTTATGAAACTGCTGGCGGGGATGATGGGCGTGACCTGATTTCCAGTAGAGCGTGGTCCTTCAGGACAGGTCAGTCTCAAGCGGGCTTTCTGGCTCCAGAACTAGCCCCTTTACAGCACACCATTCCAAAAGAGCCTCTTTTGTCCGGGCATTTTCAAAGGCATACCATTCCTCAAGCAGACTATTTTCCGCCAAAAATTGTTTGTATCGCTGATATGCCCCGGTTCTGGAAAAAATTGCCCGTACTTGACTCGTCATTTTGGGGCAGCGGTTCCGGACAAATTCCATTACCAAGGGTTTTCCCAGTTCAAGGTCATTTTTGTGCGGGATTGAAATATAATCATCTATTTCCATCGACATCATCAGGATAGTCGCTATCGCCGGTGTAGCCCGAGGTAAAAAACGTTTCTCCCGTGATTCGGTTTACTACGGCGTAATGCTCGCAGGGCGGGGCGCTGCTAACAAACATGAATGCGGATTCTATGGTTGAGTAGATCATATCATTCTCTTTTCGGCTGCTCTGCCGGGAAGCACTTTTTGGTTTTGAACTTCTCATGCAGGTTGCTGTTGAACAGCCTCACCGTGAAACGCAACATTACAATGCTGGTAATACAGGAAGCGTTGCGTTGATTGGGCTAACGCGACCTACTTACTGCGACAAGAAACTGCTTGATTGCTGCTATAAAGGCGCAGCCCTCTTCTATTTCCAGCGAGGCGACAGGCTCAATTATTTCCTCATCAATGTCGTAATCTGCTATTTCTCTGATCTTGCGGGCAGACATCAGCATTTTATGATACTTGGGATCAATCCGCCCCGGTTTCGCAAAATAGTATCCAAAAGCAGATTCCACCGCAGAATGTTTGACAACATCAATTCCTTCCGCTGCTAACAGTGCTTTGCTTTGGCAGCATAAAACATGGCGTAATAAATCTTGCTGGCTGAATCCGGTGCATGGCCTTGTCCAATCAGATCCTCTGCCACAATAAGAGCATGATCCGCCTTGTCCAGATAGCGTCTGATTTCGTCGGTCATATTGTAATCCCCTCGCGCTCAATAGTCCGGTAATAGGAATATCCTTTGGCAGAAGCACCACGAAACTTCTCTTCGCTAAAAACCTTCAGCGATATGAT
>CAIRND010000479.1 GCA_903879825.1 uncultured Geobacteraceae bacterium | reverse complement strand
CCCTTTCGGACCCTTTGTTACTTCAAAAGTTACTCTATCGCCTTCTGCAAGGGATTTGAAACCTTCGCCTGCGATTGCGGAGAAATGGCAAAATACATCCTCGCCACCTTCCTGCTCAAGAAATCCAAAACCCTTGCTGTCGTTAAACCATTTTACTGTTCCGTTTACCATGTGCTTACTTCTCCTGATTCTTCTTAATGATTTTATCCGGAAATATCCGAACTTTGAGTAAAGTATCAGCATAAGATAAATGATGTCAAGAAAATTAAATGCTGATTCTATTATTTTTTTATACTTTCCCTTGCCTGGATAACTTGATCGCCACTACCATCAATCCAGTTGATGAGAATGCCGTGGCGCTCCATGCGCCGAAACCAGTTCCCCTGACGTTTTGCGAAATTATGAATTGCACTGTTTAGCTTCTGAAACATGTCGTTTTTATTCATTTCACCACGAAGATATGCTCCCACAAAACGGTATTCAAGCCCATAATAGTCAAGCCGCTCCCACGCTATACCGCTGGCATGGAGAAACTCAACCTCTTCGATCATACCGTTATCGAGACGGTGCCTCAGACGTTCGGTAATACGGCGACGCAGAGTTTCACGTTCCCAGTGGATTCCAATTACATGTGCCTGCATTTTGGGAAGTGGTTCGCAGACGGCACAACCATCCTCTTCTCCACGGGCAATTTCGATCGCCCTGACGGTACGCTCCCGATCCAATAGATCCGTATTATTATGTTGATCCGGCTTGAGTCGCCGCAGCTCCTCTACCAGTTCGACATCGGTACAATCAGCCAACGCAGTCCGCAGAGCCTCATCATACGGCACTTCGACCATGCGATAGCCACGTAGGGCGGCGTCCAGGTACATGCCACTTCCACCGCACAGAATCGGGACAGCCGTGCGGGAGATGATATCAGCACAGGCATTTACATAGCGGCGTTGGAAATCAAAAACACTGAATTCTTCACCGGCGGCCAGAATATCGATCAGGTGATGCGGTACGGAGCCGTATTCATGAAGATCTTTGCCGCTGCCAATATCCATGCCACGGAAAACCTGACGTGAGTCGGCGGAAATTATTTCTCCCCCAAGCTCCCCCGCCAAGGCGACGGCCAGACGAGTCTTGCCAGAAGCGGTCGGCCCAAGAACGACAAGTATATCAAAAAGAGACTCCGGCTTAGTCACTATGCAACCCCCTGTAGACAGCTTCTGCTACTGTCCGGCTTATTCCCGGGACAGCCTGCAACTCTGGCAGTGCCGCCGCCTTCAAACTCTGCAGACTGCCAAAATGCTTTAGCAGCACGGCCCGGCTCGCAGGTCCAATTCCCGGAATTGCATCTATCCCCGAGGCGACGCCCTCTTTGCCTCGCAATTTCCGGTGGTATCCGATGGCAAAGCGATGCGCCTCGTCCCGGATCGCCGCCAAGAGAAGCAGCGCTGCAGAGTTTTGACGCAGCACCACCGGGTTCTTTCTACCTGGTTTATATACTCGTTCATCACTTTTCTGGATTGTATCCGAGGTCATCTCATGAAGGACACGGCTCTTGGCCAGCGATACCAGATCAAAGCTGCCGGTCAGGCCGAGTTCAGCTACAATCTCCTGCACCGCATGCAACTGTCCGATTCCCCCGTCGACGACAACGAGATCAGGCAGGCCACTTTTTTCTCTATTTTCGACGCTAAATCGGCGTAAGAAAACTTCCCGCAACATGGCAAAATCATCCTGACCCTCTACGGTCCGAATGCGATAGTGTCGGTAACTGCTCCGGTCAGATGTTCCGGACGTAAACACAACGCAGCT
>CAIRND010000478.1 GCA_903879825.1 uncultured Geobacteraceae bacterium | reverse complement strand
TGAACCGTTGTCGTTCCGGAACAGTCTGCGCGACGTCACCTCCTTCGGGCGATTTGAAATTGTGGTCGTGCTCCCATCAATGTGCTTTCCCAGATGGTGACTTATTTGGGGATATAACAAAAAGGCGACCGATCCTCACCGTGGCCTAATTGTTCCATGATTTCCCCCTTACTATACCTGTTGGCAAACATTTCTTGCGCAACTTTATGCCGGGATGCATGCATATGAGCATTGTTGGCTTTCGTTCCGCCCAACTCTGCCCACAGTGTTCTTTGGGCGTTATACGCCTGCTTTAACGACATTTCAGGAGGAATGCATCGACCGGTGCCGCTGCCTAAAGCTTTTGCCGCCAGTTCAACTTGCTGGACAGCCCTCAGCTGGACGTTGTTTTTGATAACCAGGCTTCTACTTCTGCCGCCTTTAGCCCCTTCAACAGCAAGCGAACTAAGCTGTATTGCCAGGGACACGTCAAAGTTAATCAGATACAGATTCAGCTTAGACAGGCCTTTGCAAGATATTCTGTATTCTGCTGTTAATAATAGCTTCGTTGCCATTTTTTGGCCAGAGTCAACCGCTGCGGCCTATTTCGTGGCAACACAGTAACTCGGATTTTGTTCAGTTATTCTATAGCCCGAGCAAGGCAAGCGTAAGACTCTGTTGGGCAGCAAAGTGGCGTAGTGCACTGGCGATGTTGTTGAATGAATTGATCCGTAAAATACTAATAGCGAGATTTTTCAAGGTTGCCATGACCTGCGGCGCTGTTTTGGTGCGAATTTGAGAACGATCTTCGTCGAAGGTAGTGTCTCTCACATAATGCAGCGAATTTTCAATAGACCAATGCCCTCTGTTGAGATCCAGAAGTCGCTCTGGTGATGCCTGTACCTGTGTGAGACTTGTGATGCCAAAGACCACTTCGTGGCGTTGCTTACCTGATTTGAGTATTTCAGTAATTCGCTCAATACGCATAACCTGTTGATGGCATGGGAACTCCAAGTAGTTGATCAATTCTGTGCTGGTCCATATCCTTCTGATTTCCAGACGGCCATGGCCTTTATCAACGGTTTCATGCTCTGGGGGGAAAAGACTCCATCTTTAGAGTCTCGATATCCTGTTTCAGTGTGGGCTGATTATCTTTTACCGTAAACAGGTAATCCGCATGTTTTTCTTCCACGATAAAACGGGCGGTATCCTTCTGGGTATGCATGGCATCAGCTGTTATAACAGAACCGGTAATGTCAATGTTTTCAAGTAGGGGCCTTACGGCGGTAATTTCGTTGCTTTTGGCAGCAACTGCCTGTTGAGCGATCACGATACCCTCTTTATGAAGGAAGGCGCTTACCAGATGTGTTTGCTTCCCTTCTGAAGAACCGGAACCTCGCGACGTCTTGCCATCAAGAGCAATGGCATTGCCAGCAACTGGAGCCTGGGTAATCAACCACTGGCTAACCGCTGTATCGAGTTCAACGGCATCGACCGTTTGCAAAGTTCTGCGCAACGTTGGTTCGCTTGGCGCAACAAAGAGATCTGCGTTTTTATCAAAGCGGCAACCTATGCGTTTACGCATATCCTGGTCAGATCTTTTTGCCCATTCACCAATAGCGGTGTATGACTTTGCTCCGCTCAAGACGGCGCATACTGCAACGGTGAGCACAGAAAGCATACGATGCCTGATCCCTCGTTTCATACGAGGATCAGAAATAGTACGTAAATAGTCAATAAGACCACCGGTCGTCTCAATAGCTACAGCATCAAGGTTCATAGCATCCTCCGAAGACAATAATTCCGGATGTGGCATGGGATCGGCAAGCAGGTGAAGAGCATTGCGTGAAAGAGGACGTACGAAGATTGTTTTGAGGTTTCCGTGATGGTAGTATTTTTTGCCGTTTCTATTGAACCCGCGAGTTTTGCCGAGCGGAAGCCAACCGGCCGCCTTGTAGCAGGTGCCTAAAAAACGGCTGTCATCGACAAAGGTTTCCACCAATAAGATTGGATGACCGTACATAGCCTGCCAATCTGCGGAAAGTCGCTTCGTTGTCAGCGACAATACCTTTGATGCAAGGTTTTTTATTTTTACTTCAGGCAAAATGAGAAAGCGGACATTATTGGTAAGCAGTTTCAAGCGTTGCCATTGTATTGCCGGTTTCCATCCAATAAAACTATCCCGGTGACGGCTCTTCAAGGCAGCGGCACCAAAGCCAACAAGCGCGACCCATGTACCGTCAAGGATAGCCACATATCGCATGGCTTCCCCTACAATGGTCCGCAATCCGAGATAGTGATGGTTCTGAACAAGCTTATCCCATTGTTTTTGTTCGCTGGCTAAAATAGGGCGGACTTCGAGAGCAGGAGAAGAGAAAGTTACTGATTCTGGATAAGAATGCATGGGTGGATATTACATGCAGAAAAAAGAAAAGACCAGTGATTTTTATTTCATATGGGATAGCGTGTAGTTGGAAATAACTTTGACGAAACCCTGGGGCTGATCACCAGGGACACGTCAAAGTTAATCAGATACAGATTCAGCTTAGACAGGCCTTTGCAAGATATTCTGTATTCTGCTGTTAATAATAG
>CAIRND010000477.1 GCA_903879825.1 uncultured Geobacteraceae bacterium | reverse complement strand
GTCAAGCCCGGAAAATGCCCTGAAAACAACAGGAAAATCAATATCGACACCCGCCTCAAGCAGTTGTGTACTGATCACGCGCACAGGAATGTTTTCTTTCAGCTTTGATTTAATTCCAGTAATAACCTCACTGCGGTGTTCGGGGCACATCAGGGCCGACAGATGAACCGTCCCTTCGGGCATGAGACCGTGCAGCTCCCGACAATCGTTTCGGGTATTGACGATACACAACACTTTTTGATATTCACGGAGCTGTTCAGCAACAGCTTGCCACTCCTGACGTTCATCTGAACCGCCAAACATTTGAATATTCACACGCTGGAAGATCCTGAACAGATTTTCAGGATCGGACATCAATTCCCGAACACTACCTTCACTGAATCCTTTCAGAACATTCTGCCCTGAACCAATTCTGCCTGACAATACTGGCTGTGTTGCCGTACAAAGCACAACAGAGGTTTTAAAATATTCTGCCAACACGTTTATGACCGAAACAATCGGTTGCAAATATTCTGTAGGCAGCATTTGCGCTTCATCAAGCACAATCACTGAGTTGACGATGTTGTGCAGTTTTCTGCAAGCCGAGCTTTTAGCAGCAAAAAGCGACTCGAACAACTGGACATTCGTTGTGACAATAATCGGTGCATCCCAGTTTTCCGTTGCAAGTCGTGATTTTGAATCTTCTTTTTCCGAATCGAAATTACTGTGATGTTCAAGCACAGCATTATTGCCGAACACTTTTCGATAAACATCAGCCGTCTGCTCGATAATACTCGTATAAGGAATAGCAATGATAATCCTCTTTTTTCCATGTCTGATGGCATGATTAAGGGCAAAAGCCATTGATGAAAGGGTTTTGCCTCCACCGGTCGGCACGGTCAGTGAAAATAAACCGGATGCCAGCCCTGCTTTATTTCTGCAATCATCAAGAATGGTTTTTCTTGCATCATTAACCGGACTCTTTCGAGCCTCATCCTGTTTTTTATCCATGAAAGAGTCAAAAACAACCTTCAACTCTTCAAGATTACATGTACTTGTGCGAAGGTCAGCCTTTTCCGGACTCATAAACGACTCCGTATCAAGAAAATCGGCATCAACCAGACAGGAATAGAGCATTCTCACCCAGACATGCACGGCATCATTATCCTTGAAAACCATTTTGCAGGGCGGTGTAGAAGGCAACGAAACATCCAGAATATCCTGTGGAGGATTACCTGACAAAGCTTTCTGTAAATTTTCAGCAGCCATTAACCGACCAGAAAGAGCCCCTCCAACACCCTGCTCATGTTCCCAATCAGGTAATCCTGCATGATGCCCAGCGATGAGGTAGGCAAGTATTCGACCAATGCTTTCATTTTTGTGAACCGCGTAAAGCGCGCCAGCAGAGGAATGATCAATCTTGCCCATTATTCTCCTCGGAATAATCGCCGTTGCTTCTGCGGATATATTCCTGCCAGCGGGGATTATATTTTCCGAGATCATGCAACTGACCGGCAGCTTTCGCCCAGTCTCCATTACCAAATTCATCTGCAAATTCAGCAGCTTTTTCAGCAACATGGATGAGATGATCTTTCAGGTCATGTACCTCCCATGAGCCATCATCATTTTGTAGAAGATGAGCAACTGGTTGTGGTGATTGTGAAGCCATAGAAATTGGTTTAAGCGGAACAATGAAGACTTCCTCAAAACACGTCATACTGAGACTTAGCTTACACAATATTTTCACCAATAAAAAAGAGAATACGAAGATAATCACTAAAATTTAAGCCACTTATAGGGCTTATCGTTTAAAAAAATCAGGATGAATACAGCATCAGAAAGTGTGGATAAAGGAAAAAGAATGCGGTTAATTTTTTTATTCTGCCGAGCTGGAGCCCGGCGTTCCCGGGGAGAGGATTAATTCGGGAAATCAGGATGGAGGCCGTGCTCCAGAATAGCAGCACCAACCTCAAACAATCAGAAGTACCGAAGTTTTTTTATCTCCTTGCGCCAGCAATGGAAGAGAATATGCCCGGCATAACCGGCAAGTTCTGAATTCAAAAACGTGCGCGCCTCTGCATCAAGCAGAAGATACCTGGCCGGAGTTAAGGGGCTGAGGGCGGTGGTACTGTTGAACCATGTTGCAAGGTATTGCTTGACATGGGTATCAATCGGGAAGGCATCGAAACGACCAAGACCGAAAAGAGCAATGCAGTCGGCAATTTTAAATCCTATGCCCCGGTTTTGGCAAAGCGTATTGCGCAGATCGGCCAGCGGAATGG
>CAIRND010000476.1 GCA_903879825.1 uncultured Geobacteraceae bacterium | reverse complement strand
GAGGTCCCTATAAGAAGTTTACTGTCTCAGAAATAAGTGCACTTAAAAAAATGAAAATTTCGGATGAGCTTGTGGCCGCTATGATTGCAGTTACAACAGAATACAACAAAGAGCAAAAGCGGGTGGCTGAACAACAGCGTAACCAGACAATTCAGGCACCTGCAAAACAAGTGCAGCAAGTGATACAGCAGCCAGTCAAACAGGTTCAACAGGTTCAACAACAGCAAGCACCTGAATCCAACACCCTGGCTGATTGCCTGAAACTGGCTGCCGCATTCAAGGTTTGTGATCGCACCGGAATGTTTTTATCGGCTGTGTGTAAGGCAACCGCCAGATCACAGTTCAACTGCCCTTCGATGCCGTAAGGAAACTTGCTGCGCCCGATATTGAAAAACTAGATTTGTAAAGAATGAAAGAATTAAACTAAATGTAATCATGAGAGTTATTATTGGAGGCATGAACAGTGCTCAAAAGCATGACAGGTTATGGTAAAGGGGAAGCAACGACGCCGGTCGGCAATTTTCTAGTTGAGATTCGTTCTGTTAATCACCGCTATGGTGAAGTATCTGTGCGGATGCCACGGTCTTTTTATCCGTTTGAAAACGATGTGAAACGACTGGCTACTTCAGTTCTAAAACGAGGGAAAATTGATATATCTGTGCAGTGGGAAGAAACTACCGCTGCTCATGCAGCCCCGCAATTGGATATGGCTGTTGCGCGCGCCTACTATGATGCCTATTCCCGTTTGGCAAAAGAATTGAATCTGCCGCAGGATGCTCCCCCCTCATACATTATGTCACAAAAGGGAGTAATGAGAGAGGTCGCCGGTTCTGTAGATGAAACAGAATTGCAGCCTCAGTTACTTGCTGCCGTACAGGCTGCAGTGGCAACATTGGATGCCATGCGTCTTTGTGAGGGTGAAGCTCTTGCTGATGACTTGAAGGCACGAAGGCTGCACATTGCACAATGGTCGGAGCACATTGGTGAGCGGGTACCTCACATGGTGACTGAGTATCGTCAAAAGCTGAAAATACGCCTCGATCTGCTGCTCGAAGGTACTGAGATGGATGAGGGCCGACTGGCACAGGAGGTCGCATTATTAGCTGATAGATGTGATATTACAGAAGAACTGGTACGGTTGTCGAGCCATTTTAAGCAATTTGACGAGGCATTTATCAGCACTGAGCCGGTTGGCCGCAAACTTGATTTTTTAATGCAGGAGATGAATAGGGAGGTTAACACTATCGGATCAAAATCAAACGATGCAGGTATTACCAATCTGGTTATTCAGATCAAGGCAGAAATGGAAAAAATGCGTGAACAGGTTCAGAACGTAGAGTAGCTTTTTGGTGATAGTCTGGATTTAGGTTTCCCATTAAAGGTTAGATTTGAAAGGTATATCCAATGAAACGTGAAGGTTTGATTCTTATTCTTTCGGCTCCATCAGGCGCCGGTAAAACTTCGCTGTGTCGGGAACTGTTTAAAACATTTCCCGATATGAAGGAATCTATAAGTTTTACGACCCGTTCACCTCGTCCGGGTGAGGTGGAGGGTGAAGCATATTATTTTGTTACTAACGAGATGTTTGACCGCATGGTTGCTGAAGACGCTTTTGCCGAGTGGGCTGAGGTGCATGGTAATAAGTACGGCACTGCGTTGCGGACACTTGAAGATGCCCGAAAAAACGGTATCGATCTGGTTCTTGATATTGACTGTCAGGGTGCACTCAGGTTGAAAGAACAGCTGGATGGGGGCGTCTACGTATTTATCATGCCGCCAAGTATGGTAGAACTTCGCCGCCGCCTTGAACATCGCTCGTCTGATACACAGGAGGTAATTGAACTTCGTATCGCCCGTGCTGCCGATGAGATCAGGGAAGCTCGTTGGTATGACTATATAATATTTAATGATGATTTTGATGTTGCTTGTCGTGAATTGGCGGCAATAGTAATTGCCCACCGCCGTAAGACCTTCAGGATGTTGGAAAAAGTCGGAAAAATGTTTGATATATGAGCTAAATTAGCGTACAAAGTTCATTCATCTAAAGTTGCTGGAAGGAGTTAAACCATGGCTCGAGTTACTGTTGAAGATTGTTTGGAAAAAGTTGAAAATAGATTCCAGCTTGTAATATTGGCGTCAAAGCGGGTTAAACAGCTCTATAAAGGGGCCCAGCCACTGACTGAATCAAGAAATAACCGCCAGGTTGTTACTGCTCTCCGTGAAATAGCTGCCGGTAAAATCGGTTTTGAAGTTTCAAAAAAACAGCGCGCATAATCTGCCATCCCGGGTGGAACTGGAATCACGCCAGTTTCACCCTTTTTTTATCCACTTCCCGCATATTCCCGGCATGAAACAGACACAGGCGACATATAACGAATGATCCGACTCAATGACATCCTTGATAAGGTTTCAGCATATAACCCAACTGCCGATCAAAATCTGATTCGCAAGGCGTACGTGTATTGTGCCAAGGTACATCAAGGACAGACGAGGTTATCGGGCGAACCATATATTATCCATCCAATGGAGGTTGCCGGACTGCTGGCTGACCTGAAGCTGGATGTACCAAGTATTGTCACCGGTTTCCTGCATGACACAATAGAAGATACTCTGGCCACGTCGGAAGATTTGATCAGAATGTTTGGTACTGAGGTGGCTGATCTGGTGGAAGGTGTCACCAAAATCAGTAAGATTAACTTTAAGACCAAAGAAGAGAGCCAAGCAGAAAACTTCCGCAAAATGCTGTTGGCCATGGCCATCGATATTCGCGTCATTCTGGTGAAATTAGCAGACCGTCTTCACAATATGCGCACGCTGGAATTCCAGGATGAAGTGAAACAGAGACGAATTGCCCGTGAAACTATGGACATTTATTCGCCAATAGCTAATCGCCTCGGTATTTCTTGGGTAAAAGTTGAACTTGAAGACCTCTCATTTCGGTATTTACACCCGGAAATATACTTTGACCTGGTAAAGAAAATATCCCAAAAGAAAAAAGAACGTGAAGCTTTTGTTGAAGAAGCTAAGTCTATTATATCAGAAAGACTGTCTTTTTATGGTATTAATGGAGAGGTGTCTGGCCGCAGTAAGCATCTCTATTCAATTTATCGTAAGATGGAAAAGCGCAACGTTGAGTTTGAAGAAATTTATGACCTGATCGCTGTACGAATTCTTGTTAACGATGTTCGTGAATGTTACGAAGTACTTGGCGTTATTCACTCGGCATGGAAGCCGATTCCCGGGCGTTTCAAAGACTATATTGCCATGCCAAAGGGTAATATGTATCAGTCGCTGCACACGACTGTCATTGGTCCCCAGGGTGACCGGATGGAAGTCCAGATTCGGACACATGACATGCATAGTGTTGCCGATGCAGGCATCGCAGCGCACTGGAAGTATAAAGAAGGCAAGGGGTACGACGAGAAGGAGGTCAAACGCTTTGCCTGGTTGCGGCAACTTCTGGAATGGCAGCAGGATCTGCAGGATTCCAAAGAGTTTATGGATTCAGTCAAGGTCGAGCTTTTTACGGAAGAGGTCTACGTTTTTACACCAAAAGGGGATGTAAAGGGTTATCCTAAAGGTTCTACTCCCATAGATTTTGCCTACAGTGTCCATACTGATGTTGGACATCGCTGCGTTGGAGCCAAAGTAAACGGCAAGCTGGTTCCCCTTAAATATGAGCTAAAAAATGGCGATATTGTCGAGGTTATAACCTCGCCGCACCATACCCCAAGTAAAGACTGGTTGAAAATTGTAAAAAGTTCCCGGGCACGTAATAAAATAAGAGCCTGGATCAAAATTGAAGAACGCAAGCGAAGTATAGTGCTTGGGCGCGAAATATGTGAAAAAGATTTACGCAGATATTCTATTAATCTCCAGAAAATACAAAAGAGCGGCGAGTTTAAGAAAATTGCGGCTGAATTTGGTTACGCCGCTGACGAAGATCTTTTAGCGGCCGTGGGCTATGGCAAAATCTCCAGTAACCAGATAGTCAGTAAACTCCTTCCCGGTGAAAAGTTAAAAGAACGTGCCGAACACAAGGAATCAAGGCTTGAGTCGGTTATTAACAAGCTGAAGGGGAAATCAAACAGCGCCGTTGAAATCAGCGGGCTCGATGATGTGCTGGTACGTTTTGGTAATTGCTGCAATCCGGTGCCGGGTGATGAGGTAATTGGTTTTATAACTCGTGGCAAGGGGGTAACTGTTCATACCTCTGATTGCCAGTTTGCTCTGGAGAGTGATCCGGAACGGCGCGTTGATGTGGCCTGGAATAAGGTTAAAACGGCGGTATTACCTGTTAAAATTCGGGTTCTGTGCCATGACGTAAAAGGCATTCTGGCAACGATCACTCTGGCAATCACAAATTGTGAGGCCAATATCGCCAGTGCTCAGATTCAGAGTACCATTGATCAGCGCGGAGAAAATATCTTCGAGGTAAATGTGACTAATTTGGCTCATCTTCAAAAAGTTATGAATTCACTTATGAAAATTAAAGGCGTTATTAAAGTGGAAAGGATCAAACAATGATACAGAATCAAGCACATAAATTGGAAATTCTATCGACGGATACGGCTCCCGCAGCAATCGGGCCATACTCACAGGCGGTAAAATGCGGCGGTTTGCTGTTTTGTTCTGGTCAGATTCCTCTTGACCCCGCAACCGGCGAGATGGTGACGGGTTATGTAGCGCTGCAAGCTGAACAGGTTATGAAAAATATTTGTGCGGTGCTGTCGGCCGCAGGCATCGGTTTTAATGATGTGGTGAAAACAACAATATTTTTGGTAGATATGGCTGATTTTGCTGTAGTTAATGAAGTGTACGGTGCCTGTTTCCCCAAGCATAAGCCCGCCCGCTCCACTGTTGCCGTTAAATCACTGCCTCGTGGTGCATTGCTTGAGATAGAAATTGTAGCCTGTCTATAAACGTTACCGACGAAAAAAAGCCGCATCCCCGAAGGGTGCGGCTACGTGATCAAAACTGATCTTGTTTAGCCTAAAGTGATTTCGTTACAAATCCTGAACGGATACAGCGGGTACAAACCTTAACGGTAGATATGCTGCCGTTGCTTTTGACAGCTTTGATTTTTTGAAGGTTCGGATACCAAACTGTGCGGGTCTTGTTGTTCGCGTGACTGACATTATTTCCGAAGCTAGGGCCTTTTCCACAAATTTCGCATTTTCTTGACATATTGTTGTCCTCCGTTGATTTCTAAAAAAAATTTTATAGCAGACTGCTGTGGTTGTTGCAAGCAAAATATGGGACTGGGCATGAATATTATCAAGGCGTTCTTCACATTGGGTATCATAGGACTGGTAGTTCTTACTGCCCTTTTTATTGATTTTACCTACAAAACCTTTTCATATCGGCAAAATTCGCATAAAGCAGAAGCCATAGTGGTTCTGGCGGGCGGTAAAGGTCGTGTGGAAGAGGGTGTTCGGCTTTTTCGAGCGAAACGTGGCGAATATCTTTTTTTTGTTGGAGTAGACCCCTCCGTGAGGAAAAGTGACCTGTATCATCAGAAACCTGGTGACCCTTCTTCAAATAAAGTCATACTTGAAAATTCTTCTCGCAACACTCTTGAAAATTCAATTTTCGGTCGTGATGTAATTGTACGCAGCGGTGTCCGCTCTGTTCTATTGATCACCTCACGGTACCACCTTAAACGTGCTTCCATTCTGTTTCGTAATTCTCTGCCTAAAGATATTACTATTATCCCGTACCCCGTTGATTCAATAAACCTAAAGGAATCATGGTGGAGTCACGGCGGCAGTTTTCAGCTGTTGTTTCGGGAATTTTATAAATACTGCATGTTACGGATGTTTTTTCTCCTTGCACCAAATGATCTTCGCGAGAGTGTAATGCCAACCGTTTCGGGTGGGTGACACCTCTTTCATATTCAATTGCTATCTGCTATAGTTCCCTGAATTTTCGAGAGAGAGGTTTTTATCATGCGCTATATCAGTACCCGTGGTGGCATCCAGCCTATTTCATTTAAAGATGCCGTCATGATGGGGTTGGCCTCGGATGGAGGTCTGCTTCTGCCGCAATCATATCCAACCATTACTCAAGAGCAGCTTGAATCCTGGCGGCAACTCAGTTATCAGGAAGTTGCTTTTGAAGTTATTTCCCGTTATGTCGATGATATTCCTGCCGGCGATCTGAAAGAGCTGATTAACCGCTCGTACGCAACTTTTTCACATCCTGAAGTCACCCCCGTGGTTAAAAAGGATGGCGTCTACATACTTGAACTGTTTCACGGCGTCACTCTGGCGTTTAAGGATGTTGCGCTGCAGTTTCTGGGTAATCTTTTTGAATATATACTTGCGGAGCGAAAACAGACTTTAAACATTATCGGCGCTACTTCGGGGGATACCGGCAGCGCTGCTATCCACGGTGTTCGCGGAAAAAAGGGCATTTCGATATTCATTCTGCATCCGTACGGCAAGACCTCTGCCGTTCAGGCGATGCAGATGACCTCCGTCACTGATGCCAATGTCCATAATATTGCGGTGCGTGGTACCTTTGATGATTGTCAGGATATGGTGAAAGAGCTTTTCGGAGATTTGGAATTTAAAGAAAAATATTCCCTTGGTGCGGTCAATTCAATCAACTGGGCTCGGGTGTTGGCACAGGTGGTTTATTATTTTTATGCGTGGCTGCGTGTTACTGACGAAACAGACGCTCCGGTTACTTTCTCGGTTCCTACCGGAAACTTTGGCGATATTTTTGCCGGTTATGTGGCAAAACGAATGGGGCTGCCTGTTGAGACTCTGCTGCTGGCTACCAACGAAAACAATATTCTGACCCGTTTTATCAATGAATCAGATTATTCGCTTGGCGGAGTTGTTTCTACGGTATCACCTTCGATGGATATCCAGATTGCATCAAATTTTGAGCGATATCTGTTTCACCTGTTTGCTGAAAACCCTGACAAAGTCACCGGCGCGTTTACTGAACTGAAGGAGCATGGTCGTATCACATGCACAACAGCTGAAATGACCCAGGTTCGGAATGACTTCTGCTCTACTTCAGTTAATCAATTAGCGACGCTTCAGACGATTCGTGATTTTTTTGCAGAAACCGGCTACCTGCTTGATCCTCATTCTGCCGTCGGCGTTAAGGCTGCTCTTGACCTGCTGCCAGCGGATTTCACCCGAATCTGTCTTGCAACAGCACATCCCGCAAAATTCAGTGAAACAGTGGAACAATCACTTGGCTACCCGGTTCCGGCACCTGAATCAGTCAAAGAGTTATATGGCAAACCAACCAGGTGCGAAATTATGGATGCCGATATTGACAAAGTGCGCGAATTTTTTATTGCAAACATAGGCTGAACACCCCGACCTATGTCAGAAAAAAAGAATATAGCCCGGGCTGCGGGGGTTCTAGGCAGTGCCACAATGCTGTCACGTATCATGGGCATGGTTCGGGATATGGTGGTGTCGCGCCTATTCGGTGCTGGTCTGGCTACGGACGCTTTTTTCGCGGCCTTTCAGATTCCGAACATGCTGCGGCGTTTTTTTGCCGAGGGGGCTCTTACCGCCGCTTTCGTTCCAACTTTTTCAACTACGCTCACCCGTCATGGAGAAGATAAAGCCCGTGAGCTGGCTAATACCTGCTTCACCCTTCTTACCATTGTCATGGCTAGTATTACCCTGGCCGGAATTGTATTCTCACCTGTTATTGTTGGCCTGATGTTTCCCGGCTTCAAAGCCGAGCCGGGGAAATTTGAGCTAGCTGTTCTGCTTAACCGTCTGATGTTCCCCTACATCTTTTTTATCAGCCTGGTAGCACTCTGCATGGGCATTCTCAACACGTTGCGGCATTTTTTTACGCCAGCTATATCGACGGTATTTCTCAATATATCCATGATTCTTGCTGCGCTCTGCCTGCGCGGCTTCTTCGACGCTCCCATTACTGCTTTGGCCGTCGGGGTTCTAATCGGCGGATGTATTCAGCTCGTTTTGCAGCTGCCGGTACTCTGGAGTAAGGGCTTTCCGCTCGCACTCAATTTCAACTTCACTTCACCCGAAATTCGCACAATTGCCCTGCTGATGTTGCCGTCCGTTTTCGGCGTCGGCGTTTACTATCTGAATATAACTGTCAGCGCCATCCTCGCTTCACTGCTTCCACAGGGAAGCGTGTCATATCTCTACTACGCTCAGCGTCTGTTCGAATTTCCCCAGGGTATTTTTACCGCGTCGGTTGCTCAGGCCGCCCTGCCATCTATGAGCAGACAGGCTGCAGAAGGCGATATGGACGGAATGAAAAGTTCGCTCTCTTTTGGTCTGCGCTTGATGCTTTTTATTACCATTCCTGCTATGGCAGGTTTGATAGTCTGTTCAACACCAATATTCAGCCTGATCTTTATGGGGGGGGCTTTTGATTACAACACCGTAGTTAATTCCGCATCGGCGTTGCTCTATTATTCGGCAGGGCTCTCTTTTGTGGCATTAACGCGCGTTCTGGCACCGGTATTTTATGCACTGAAGGACACAAAAACACCCGTATATACCGCGCTTATTACCTTTGTCATTAATCTTTGCTTGAGTCTTGCATTGATGGGGCCCCTCAAACACGGTGGATTAGCTCTTGCAACTACGCTCTCGGCGTTTTGTAACATGCTGATGCTGCTCTGGCTTCTTCGGCGCAAAATTGGTTCCTTTGGCGGAAACGGTGTCATGCTGACCGCATTGAAGTCGACTCTTGCATCGATTCCAATGGCGGCGGCGGTCTGGTATAGCTGTTCATATATCGACTGGTCTCAGGCAGGACATAAAATATTGAAAGGTTCAGTTCTCGGAGTTTCTATTTTCTGCGGGTGTGTAATTTATATGGTGACCGTCAAATTATTACGTTCCGAAGAAGCACTTGATGCAATCTCATTACTGCGCAGAAAGTTAAAGAAAGTGTAGAAGATGCTGATTTAAAAGGGTTACGAACCGTTATTCTCTGGACGGTTATTCACAGAAACTCCATCAAATAAAAAAAGTGTTTTTATCTAGAAAAGAGCTTGACAACGTAAATCCCTATTTTTACGTGGTACTGCAATAACTAGCTGTAATCATACGCTATTCAGTATGTATAAAAAAACAGCAATTCGGATAAAACAGTTGCAAAAATATCACTTTTGCATGCCATTAACATCATTATCCACAAGTTATCCACAATTTTTGTGGATAAGAATAACAACCGTGTAAAAACAGTTACATTGCGCAAGCTGAATATTATTTTTTTATTCGCTCAATAGATTTTGCCATTTCCCATAACTCGTTCATTTCTTCAAGAGTCGAATTTTGCATTGCCATTCCCTGACTGAGTAACTCTGATTCTACATAACTAAAACGTTTTTGAAAGCGGGTTATTGTTTTACGGAGGGCCTCTTCCGGATTCAGATTTAAAAAACGCCCCAAATTTGTAATGGCAAACAGCAGATCACCTAACTCGTCTTCCATTCTTGTCGGATCTCCGCCGGCCCATGCTTCTTCAAATTCATGCAGTTCCTCCATGACCTTTGCGAAAACCTGATCGGCATGTTCCCAGTCAAAACCGACCCGCGAGGCTTTTTCACTGATTTTATGAGCTTTCAAGAGGGCCGGCAGGTGCTCGGGAATACCAGAAAGAGCTGACGGTCGCTCATCACCCTTTTCCAGCCGTTTTATTTTCTCCCAGCTTTCGATCTGCTGATTGCTATCCTTTATCTCAACATCGCCAAAAACATGTGGATGTCGGCGAATCAACTTGTCACACAGTGTGCTGATTATATCGTCAATGGTAAATTCACCAGACTCCTCGGCAATTGCAGCGTGAAAAACAGGTTGCAGAAGTAAATCTCCCAGCTCCTCTTTCAGATGCTGAGGAGATTTTTCATCAATAGCTTCTATGACTTCATAGGTTTCCTCAAGTAGATAGCGGGTAAGGCTCTCATGGGTCTGTTCCGCGTCCCAGGGGCAACCGCCCGGCGCACGTAGCTTTCGCATGATATTTACGAGCTGATCAAATGTGTAGAGTGATTTCATACGTAGTCCTTTTTGGTCAGAGTGATAATTTTTGTATCATTGTGATTT
>CAIRND010000475.1 GCA_903879825.1 uncultured Geobacteraceae bacterium | reverse complement strand
GGGAGGGCGCTCTATGGTGTCGTCCCGGTTGAAAATTCCACTGAGGGTGTCGTTTCACATACGCTCGACATGTTTGTGGAAAGTGGCCTGCAGATAACCGCCGAGATTATGCTTGAGGTTCATCATGATCTGCTCTCTCGTACCGGCCGCATCGAGGATGTAAAAAAAGTTTACTCACACGCTCAACCGATTGCCCAATGTCGGCAGTGGCTGGATGAAAATCTTCCGGGAGTCCCCACCGTTGATGTCGCTTCTACTGCCGTTGCTGCCCAGATTGTCAGTGATGACTATACCTCTGCGGCGATTGCCAGCGAACTGGCTGCCTCTCTCTATGATCTTAAAGTTGTGCGCAGCCGTATTGAGGATCAGGTGAACAATTTCACCCGCTTTCTGATTATTTCCCGTAAAGCATGTGATCGCTCCGGCAACGACAAAACATCAGTATTGTTCTCGGTTAAAGATGAAGCGGGTATCTTGTACCGGATGCTCGAGCCATTCGCCTCCCGCGGGATAAACCTATCCAAAATTGAGTCTCGGCCATTTAAAAAGAAAGCATGGGAATACGTATTTTTTCTGGATTTTTTCGGCCATTTTTCTGACCCCGAAGTTCAGGCAGCGCTTGAGGACCTTAAGCCGTGCTGTCAGTTTGTTAAAATTCTCGGATCGTATCCGCGGTCAATGTAGGATGCGTATCTGATGATAATAAATCGTCTGACAGTAATTGGTGTGGGGCTGATTGGCGGCTCGTTTGCCATGGCGCTTCGCAGGGCCGGAGTTGTTGGCCGTATTATCGGCGTTGATACCAACGCGGATAATCTTGATCAGGCACTTTCACGGGGAATAATTGATGAGATCGCCACGGATGCGGTTTCGGGCGTTTCAGGCGCGGATGTCGTTTTTATATCGGTTCCGGTCTGTGCCATCGCATCGGTTGTGCAGAGTATCGCTCCCGCCCTTCCTGTCGGCTGTATTGTTACTGACGGAGGGAGCGTCAAAGCTGAGGTTGTCAGGCAGTGCGATGCGCTGATGCCTTCGGGCAGCCGTTTTGTTGGGGGACATCCCATCGCCGGTACCGAACATGCGGGCGCTGCCGCCGCATTTCCTGATCTATTTGGCGGTAAACGCTGTGTGCTGACCCCGGGGCTCACCTCTGACGCGGGTGCCATTGCAACCATTTCTCAGCTTTGGACTGCAGCAGGAGCAGACGTGTGCTGCATGGAATCCGGGCATCACGACAGAATTTTTGCCGAAATATCGCACCTGCCCCACGCCATTGCCTACACTCTTGTTCATGCCGTCGGAACCGCTGATGTTGAAGGCGAGAACGTCCTTTCATACTCAGCCGGCGGTTTTCGGGACTTCACGCGGATTGCCTCTTCTGATCCGGTCATGTGGCGCGATATTGCCCTGATGAACCGGGATGCGCTGCTTGCCAGTATTGACGGTTTTTCTGCCAGTCTTGCCGAGCTTCGGAGAAGAATAGACAGCAGTGATCGGTCTGGTTTAACAGAATTTTTTACCACAGCGAAGCAGTTTCGCGACGGCATTGTCTGATTACGCATACCATCTGGAGAATCGATGAATTCAATAACTATACAACCGGCAGCTTCAGTAACAGGTGAGATCGTTGTTCCCGGTGACAAATCCATTTCCCATCGTTCAATCATGCTTGGAGCCATTGCGCGGGGCGTCACAACGGTTCGTGGCTTTCTTCGTGGTGAGGATAATATGTCAACCATGCATGCTTTTCGTGCCATGGGCGTCAATATAGCTGATGATGGTGAAACGATTCATATTACCGGTTGCGGGCTGCATGGCCTTAAAGAACCGGGAGATGTTCTGGATTGCGGCAACTCCGGTACAACAATCAGGCTGATAACTGGTCTTCTTTCCGGCCAGTCATTTTTTTCGGTGGTGACCGGCGACCAATACCTGCGGAAACGCCCCATGAAGCGCGTGGTGGAACCGCTTTCCCTTATGGGAGCGCGCATTACCGGACGAAACGGCGGAACACTGGCGCCGCTGGCGATTAATGGCGGTGGTTTGAAAGGGATCGCCTATCAATCTCCGGTATCAAGTGCTCAGATCAAGTCTTCAATCATGCTGGCCGGACTTTACGCAGACGGTGACACAAGCGTTACTGAGCCGAGTCTGTCCCGTGATCATTCGGAACGGATGTTTCGTCTTTTTGGCGCATCGCTGGTCAGAAATGACCATGGGGTGACGGTTCAAGGCGG
>CAIRND010000474.1 GCA_903879825.1 uncultured Geobacteraceae bacterium | reverse complement strand
TCGTTCATATATAACCGAAGACTGTCAGCAACAACAGGTAACTGGGCTACCATGATGGTTCACCTCTTTATCTGAAATACGTTAGCACTCTCTGCTAGTGACTGCTAAAATATACCAAACGATTGGTAAAAATCAAGCGGTTGTTTCGGTCGGAATATGATTATTTATCGATATTCGAATTTCTTTCGGTGTCAGTATTCACCATTTTTCTTGTATTCTACTTACCGTGCGCTGTAATTTGATATGTATGAAAACTTCCTTTCCAATTCGGATTCCCCTACTGGCGCTTTTTATTGTAGCGATAAGTCTCCTCCATTATTTCACTCCGCTGCATCTGCATTATTTACACGATATATTTCAGCGTCTTTACTATCTACCTGTTATTCTGGCTGCGATCTGGTATGGCCTACGCGGCGGCTTAATCTGTTCTCTGGTTGTCAGCTTTGTCTATGCCCCGCATATATTGTTTCAGTGGGGTGGACATCTGACGCTGGAATTGGAAAAGTACCTTGAAATTGTACTTTACAATGTTGTCGGCGGAGTGACCGGACTTTTGGCTCAGAGGGAACGGGAGCGTAGTATTGAACTGCAGAAAACTGCCGACGGACTTGAGCTCTCGTATAAAAAGCTTCAAGCACAGGCAGAGCAAATTATAACCATAGAAGAAAATCTTCGCCGCGCTGAAAAGCTCTCAACGCTTGGTGAAATGGCTGCCGTTCTTGCTCATGAAATCCGCAATCCACTCGCCTCTATCCGTGGTACGGCCGAAATACTTAAGGATGATTACCGCCCGGGTGATCCTAAATATGAATTTATCGATATTCAAATCAGGGAAACGGAGCGCCTTAATCGTGTGGTTGAGGACTTTCTGCGCATGGCTCGTCCATTGCCCACAATCATGGAACGATGCAGCATCCAAGGGGAACTCAATACGGTAGCTCTTCTGGTAGCCAATGACGCCAGAGAACGGCGGGTCGCTCTCGTCGTGGAGGGGGCGGCAATTGATGCTGCTGTCAAAGGTGATGGTGAAAAACTGCGCCAGGCTTTTCTTAACATTGTTATTAATTCCCTACAGGCAATGCCTGACGGTGGAACATTAACCATTATGACTTCTGTCTGTCAGGTAGGTGAGGCTGCTGGGCAGTGTGAGATTACATTTCGTGATAACGGCAAAGGGATTGATGCTGAATCAATGCCTAAAATATATGATTCTTTCTATACGACCAAACCGGATGGAACAGGCTTAGGGCTTGCTATTACTAAAAAAATTGTTGAAGGACATGGTGGCACAGTGCAGATTGAAAGCACAATCGGAATGGGTACATCCGTATGTGTCCGACTGCCAATGCTACAAACGGAGTGACGTTTCATGATGCTGAAAATTCTTGTTATAGACGATGATGCGTCACTGCGGCGTGTCATAGAGTATAATCTTCAAGATGCTGGCTATCACGTACTCTCTGCTGCAGATGGTAAAGAGGGACTTGCCCTGTTTGCTGAAGATGCACCGGCACTTGTGGTCACCGACATGAAGATGCCAGGCATGGATGGTATGCAGGTACTGAAGGCCATTAAAGAAATATCTCCGGAAGCATTGGTGATCGTGATTACTGCCTTTGGCACGGTGGATGTCGCTGTAGAAGCGATGAAAGCTGGCGCCTATGATTATATTACCAAGCCCTTTAGTCGCGACGAGCTTCGGCTGACGGTTGCCAAGGCGCTTCAGTTCATGGGTTTGGTTGCTGAAAACAGGCGCCTGGTAGACGAATTATCGGATAAAGCTGATTACCGTACGATCGTTGGTTCATCAAAAGTTATGGAGCGGGTCTTCGAAGTCGTACACAAGGTTGCAGCTACGGACGTGTCGGTGTTGATTACCGGCGAATCCGGAACGGGTAAAGAACTTGTGGCCCGATCGATTCATCGCCACAGCAGTCGCAGCGACGCACC
>CAIRND010000473.1 GCA_903879825.1 uncultured Geobacteraceae bacterium | reverse complement strand
GCCCCGAATATCAAGCTTGCCAAGAAAGAGTGTGATGCATGCAAAGGTGATGTGAAGTGTGCAGACACGAAGAAAGATGCATTTGTGGAATGTGTCGTTGATGCCAATGCCAAAACGGTTGCTGCCGGCTTGACCAAAAAATCAAAAATACTCAAGCATCTGGTTGAAGAAAAGAAATTGAAAATTGTTGCGGCCAAGTATGATCTGGATGATGGCGTCGTAACTCTCTTTAAATAGTTTCCATCCGGAAAGGGTGCTTTTTCACCCTGGCTGCATCATTCTTCGGAGCTGCTTGTGCGGCGTACTGTCGTACGCCTCCGCGCAACTCCTCGATTTCTTTGCCAGGACAAGAAATCCCCGCTTTCCCACACGGAAACTAAATAGCTTCTTAAATGCAAACAGCCGGCACGGTCAATGATGACGTGTCGGCTGTTTGCGTTTAAGCGTCATTGGTCTTATTTAGTGGTAGAGGCCAGTTCGGCCAATAACTCGTCGTATACTGCCATGGATTTTACACGGGCGTTCTGTTTGTTTGTGAGCTCTTCAAAGGTGCTCAGTTTTCCGTTAAACCCTGCTGCTTTATTTTTAAGAGTATTCGTACTCTCGGAAATGAAGCTTTTTTCTTTTGGGTCAACATCTTTACGGAACAGGCCCTTCGCTTTATTCAGGTATTCATCCGTTCCACTCATGTAGTGATTAAGGCTTTCAAGGAAGGAGAGGGCGCCCGACGACAGTTCTGAAACTGTGCTAAGCTTGGATTGAGTCTCGTTCATATCTTTCAGTAGCGCGGTATTGGCAAAAGCTGACGCTTCCGTCACACACTTCTGGTCAATCGGTTTCGATTGATCAATAGCATCAACGGCGGTAATGAATTTTTGTGATGTCGCCAAATAGGTATTCATGGCGACTGAAGAGTTGTTGAGGGCAACGGCAAACTGCGCGGCAAACTTGGTGAATACTGATGCCTGACCTGCGTAGGGTATCGGAAGCATGCGGCCGACGACCGCAGCATATGAGCCGGCTTTTATATATTTTGTATAGCCGGCCAGATTAGTGTTCATCCAACTGACAAAACCCTGAAAATCCTCCATTGGTTGGCGCTGTAACCGCGCATCGGCAGCAATCTCTTTAAGCTGCAGCATTTTCTTTTGCAGGAGGCGTTCTTCCGGAATGAAGCGTCGTGCTTCAAGCTCTTTGATGCGGGCCGTGAGGAGTGACTGCTCCGCCTGGATTTTGAATGCTCCCTCCTCAAGGAGAGTCATCGGTCCACACACGTCTGCGGCTCCACAGGTGTGAGCAGCAAAGACAAGAGGTAACAGACACAGTGTTGCGATACGGGGAAAAAAACGGCTTGTCATGGTGCGGGACTCTTTTCGATGTGAAGTCGATACTTATGGGATGAGTGATGACGATATATGAACCAAAATTCTGCAAACCTCACCACAGAGCCACAGAGATCACAGAGAAAAGCTTTATAATACCTGTCTTTTACTTCTTGGGTGAACCCCGCCTTTTAAAAAACTCAGTATGTTCCCTGTGTTCTCTGTGACTCTGTGGTTGAAGTGCCGTTTTTGAATGAACGTAATTATCCTCGTTGATATTCAGATAAAAACTTTGCCTTATATTCCATGAATGTCCCTTCTCCAATGGCATGACGAATCTCTGCCATCATTGCCAGATAAAAATGCACATTATGGATGGCGGACAGAACAGCCGAAAGAACTTCGTTGGACACAAATAGATGGTGAAGATAGGCCCTGCTGAAATTCTGGCACGTATAACAGCTGCAGCTTGGGTCTATGGGGAAGAAATCGCGCTTATAGTTTTTGTTGGTCAGACGGATTCTGCCACGCCGGGTAAAAAGTGTGGCACTTCTGGCATAGCGTGTTGGGATAACACAGTCAAACATATCGATACCGCGCTCAACACTTTCCAGGATATCTTCCGGCAGGCCAACTCCCATCAGGTAGCGTGGTTTGTTTTCCGGCAGATGCGGCGTGGTAAATCCAACGATTTTTTTCAGAAGCTCCAAGCCCTCACCGACGCTGACCCCTCCGATAGCGTAACCAGGAAGATCAAGCTTGCGCATTTCTTTGGCACACATTTCACGCAGGTCTTCATAGACACTTCCCTGAACAATACCAAACAGCGCCTGGCCGTTGTCAGTCATGGCATTCTGGCACTCTTTCAGCCAGCGTATAGTCTTTTTAGTCGATTTTTCTGCGTATGATCTGTCGCACGGGTAGGGGATGCACTCATCGAATGCCATAATGATATCAGCACCCAGATCCTGCTGGATACGGGTGGCAGATGCTGGGTCAAGGTATATTTCAGCACCGGTGATCTCATGTTTAAAAAAAACACCTTCCTCAGTAATACGCTTGTTGGGGAGTGAAAAGACCTGAAACCCACCGGAGTCGGTCAAAATCGGCTTGTTCCACGCCATGAATTTGTGCAGACCACCGGCCTTTTTTACCAGCCCCTCTCCCGGTTGCAGATGCAGGTGATAGGTGTTGGAGAGGATAATCTGTGAACCTGTGTCATGTATTTGTGCGGGAGTAAGCGGCTTCATGGCACCATGAGTCGCTACCGGCATAAAAATGGGGGTCTGAATCTCACCGTGCGCAGTTGTAACTACGCCAAGG
>CAIRND010000472.1 GCA_903879825.1 uncultured Geobacteraceae bacterium | reverse complement strand
TGGCCGGCATCCGGCATTTTCCCCTCGAAGTATGAAATGGTGGGCCCACCAGGACTCGAACCTGGGACCAACCGGTTATGAGCCGGTGGCTCTAGCCAACTGAGCTATAGGCCCGTAGGGGAGTTGCATAATAGTGGAGACGAATGCCCTTGTCAAGAAATTTAGCATGGCTTTCAACACCACAATCAGGCCATCTTTCGCATCACGTCGGTTTCATCCCACAGAAATATCTTTGTTGGAATTCCGAGCCTTTTATGGAGGGGCTTTACCAAGGAAAACGAGACGGCGCGGTCGCCGCTCAGTGCGTCGATCTCTTCCTACGCTTTCTATTCGGACAATGTTTAAATGTCAAACACGCCCCCCATGGCTCTCATTCAACGCCTTTCAACCCCCACAGCAGCAAACAACGCCCGCTCTACCTGTGACAAAACATCCAAAGGAAGCTCACCGATTTTGTCTGTCAATTTTGCACGATCAAGAGTTGTAATCTGATGGCAAAGTGCAGAACAATCATCTGATAACCCCGCAATACCTGCTTTTACTGCAACCACAGTTGGACCGCGCCGTGCCTGTGTTGTAGATGTGGAAAGGGGAATGACAATAATAGATCGCCACGTCGGCGTTTGATTAAAAGCATCGTGGGAAAGGATTATGACAGGTCGGCGACCAGTCTGTTCAGAACCGGATCGCGGTGATAGATTCGCCCAAAAGACGTCCCCGCGCTTCACGACTGTTTCTCGCTTTCACTTATATGATCCAGCCCAGCAGCTTCAAATTGCTCATCCAGATCATCCACCGTTCCAGCCATTTCTACCGCATAACGAGCAATTTCTTCATGCAACGCCAACTTTTCCTGCTCATCAAGCCAGTATTCTACAACCTGCTTCACCAGTTGTGTTGCCGGTTTGTGCTGGCGCTCCGCCTCAGACCTCAGACGACGATATAACCCGACAGGTAACGGAACGTGAAAATTATGTGCTGTGGCTGTATTCATGGCATCCCTCCTGCCATAGATTATATGCCATCTAAAGATGATATACCATCTGTTTTAGAAACCGTCAACGCATCCATCCGCCCCAGCAACGCCCCTGTTTAACATTTAAACATTACCCGAATTGCTATGTTTAAATATTGAACCTACCGCCCATCACTGCACCCTACCTGATTATGAAGAAGCCGACGTGACCCATTATTAAGCGCTCAGTTGTTAGGCTGAATGTATGCGTTGTAAAATATATTTTTTATGCTCGGCTCACAACGGAGCTGCCCCAGAAGGGTCGTTGAATTGAATTCAACACTGAATTGCCTCACAAATAACATTGTACTTTTTGCTCTAAATCCATACATGTTGCTTAATCGATTAGTCTCCGCCAGAACATCGACTCCATCTTTAAAACTAATGATGTACCCTGGTGGCGGGCTGTCTGGTTGCTCGGCAAGGAAAATTGGATTCGAGCACAAAACTGGAATGATCGAATTGTTTCCGCTAAAACCGGGTCTGAAAGCAGCGGACATATTTCGAAAAGGCTCATTTGAAGCAACAGTTGAAAGTTTTGAATTCAGCATATTTATGAGATTAAAATACGAGTTGCCGGTTCTATCCGCTACTTTTACGGATGATAAATTATTGAATATCGTCCCCACCATGGCTCGATAGCGGTTGACGTCTACGATAGTTGATGTGCCGCTTGTGCCAAGCACTTGCGACATCTGGCTTCCCATCAGACCGGCAATGTTCTGTGCTGCGGTATGCACAAGTGTGTTGCCGGAGTTGACATAATCGCTCATCACATCCGTTTCAGCGGGAAACCCCATCATTGTTGTCAATGCGTCAATAGCCTGCTGAATGTTTGCATATTTGCCCGTCTCCATCAGCTCTCGGACCTGCGTTGACATTGGGCTTATGACCGTTCCAAGCGCTGCTTTTGCCGGCAAACTGAGGAAATAGCTTTTTTGTATCGGTTGGCCGTCGTCCATATCAATAGTCTTGCCTTGTATCGCCAGTGCCACTATGGGAAACCTGCCGATATCTGCGGGATCTACGTACAGGATGTAGGCGCCGTTTTGACCAGTTGTTGTAAACGGCTCACCTTGGTCAAGCTGATAATTACTGTTCTTATCAAGGAACACGGTGGCATTGACGAGATACCCGTCAACAACCTTGCCAGAAACGGGGGTCGTTGTGGTGGTGTCGGTGCTGACACTGCCACTGCATCCAGAGATGATACCTGCGACAACAAGAACGACCGTGAGAATAAGATTCTTCTTCATATTGCACTCTCCTTTTAATGCTACGCAGTATTTGCCAACTCGCTGCAGACCTTGTCCTTCCTTAGAGGCTTCTCCCCATGTTCCAAATTGCGCTCAGTACAACATATCACATTAAAGCAATTATATACACAATCAAGTCGAAGACGAAGTGGTGTTGTGTTGTGTTGTGTTGTGGTGTGGTAAGAAGTGAGAAGCGAGGAGTGAGAGGTACTGTCCCGTGACACGGTGGTATGAATAATTATCTTTGTAGGGGGGGCGTTTGTTTTACACGGAAAAGACATTTGTTTTCAGCTTTCTAAAAAACAAAATATTCATTTATGTGTAAAACTTCTATACAACGCTAGTCAATATGTCAAGACTAATAATAGTTTTGTTATTTTAAACTAATTATAGCTGGCTTACCACAAAGAACCGTTTCCGCATCCGCCATAAAAGCCTCCATCCCCTTGCGAGGTTCGGCGAGACATTATCGGGGGTTCCAGGGGGGGGCATTGCCATGACATCAAAACGTCCCATCTCCTTGTGGGAGATGGGACGTTTTGATGTCATGGCTGAAGATTAACGCTAATTGGTAGTTTTTTTGTAACGATAGACTTTAGCAGCAATTACGCCCGCGAAAGAAAACGGCCATCCCGGGTATCAACTTTTACTTTTTCACCCGATTC
>CAIRND010000471.1 GCA_903879825.1 uncultured Geobacteraceae bacterium | reverse complement strand
CCCGCGATGATCAGCGAAGCTCTGTTCAAAACCATTGAAAAGGATATCGGTATTCCGATTGTTTCCCTCGTGTACGACGGAACGACAGTACGGAGAAACGAATCACTGGCTCCGTATCTGCATTATATTTCGCGGGCTTGACCGGGCGTCTGGTCATAGCCCAGGAGGTCATGCGAACCGGCCAGGAACAAAGTGGCGAATTGAGGCACCTGACGACCTTTGGCAAAGACGTGTGGCTTGGATGCACCATGTCCCGCTTTATTCAGAGGGGTAAGTATTTTTTGCATCTGGTGGTACAGGACATCACCGCTCGTAAAATGATGGAAGTTGCTCTCAAGGAAAATGATGAGATGTTGCGACTATTCATAGAGAACAGTCCCGCCAATTATTATAAATGGGGATAGCGTCAAAATAAAAGGCAAATATGCTTCATTGGCAGGGGCGATCAAGTTTGGGGCTAAAAAAAGAAATTGAGTACTCCTGGCGAAATACTCAATTTCAATTGTGGTTGGCGTCCCTTGGAAGGTGCACTTCGATTTTTTCCGGTTAGTTAATGTTTCCGATCAGATCGGATTCAATCACAAAGAAAGCCGCCCCAGCGGGTGGCCACGGGGTTGTGTGAAACATATTCTGCGGATTTGAGTGCAAATTTTTAAAAATAGAAAAGTTGTCTCTGACACACTGTTGTCAGGATGGTATGATATAGGAGAACAGAGTCTCTTTATAATTCCATTGAGAGTGTACGTGCGACATGACGACAAAATCTTCTATCAAGCTTAATTCACTGGTTAATATTCTCGGGCAACTGGACAGCGGAAAAAAACTTACCGCATCCTGCCTGGGTGACTCACTCGGTGTTTCTGATCGTACCATCTACCGCTATATGATGACTCTGCAAAACGCCGGTTATCCCATCTTTTTTGACCGCGAAAAAATGTCCTACTGTTTCACCGATGGTTTCACACTTAAACAAAGTGAACAGTCAGAGATGTTTCAGGCTCTTGACCTGAAAAGTCGTATGCTTGGTTCCTCTCCTGTCGGACTGCTTTCATATGACTCATCCGGGCAGTGTGTCGTCGCAAACGAGACCGCTGCTGCAATTGTTGGCTGTAGCCGTGAAGAGATTCTTAGACAAAACTATTTGCATCTGAAATCTTGGAAGAGTTCCGGGCTTCTGGTCATAGCCCAGGAGGTCATGCAAACCGGCCAGGAACAAAGTGGCGAATTTAGACATCTGACAACCTTTGGCAAAGACGTGTGGCTTGGATGCACCATGTCCCGCTTCATCCAGAGGGGCAAATATTTTATGCATCTGGTGATACAGGACATTACCGTTCGTAAAATGATGGAAGTCGCTCTCAAGGAAAATGATGAGATGCTGCGACTGTTCATAGAGAACAGTCCTGTCTACACATTTATCAAGGATGAAAAGTTGAGATTTATCCAGGCCAGCAAAAACTATGAAACATTGCTTGGCAAACCACTGCACCAGATCATTGGGAAGGATATGTCAGAGCTGTTTCCAAAAGAATTTGCCGATCAAATAATTCATGACGATAAAGTGGTCCTGGCATCAGGCAGACGGCTTGAGCTGGAGGAAGAATTCGATGGCAACTATTTTACAACTATCAAGTTTCCGTTTGAACGTGGCGGAGTTGTTTATCTTGCAGGGTACGCAATAGATATAACAGAGCGAAAAAAAGCTGAAAAGCAGCTCGATGTATTGGCAGCCCAGTTTAGAGCGCTTGCCAACACAACCCTTGATGCTTTCTTGATCGTTGACGAAACGGGAAAAATTCTTGAGGTGAATGAAAAAGCCTGTGAGCTTTATGGGTATAGCCATGAAGTATTGCTCGGCATGAGTATCAGCGACATTGAAGCGGATGAAGATCCAGAAGAAATAAATCTGCATGTACAGAAAGTTCTTGAACATGGCTATGATCGCTTTGAAACACGACAGCGGAGAGCTGACGACACTTTGATCGATGTTGAAGTCAGTTCGACACGGATTCCGGTAAGCAAGCGACTGCTTACCTTTACTCGTGATATCAGTAATCAAAAACGGGCTGTTTGAAAGCAATCGGACAATAAAGCGGTGGGAAAACTCATGTCGAAATGTAACAAAACTGTAACAAAAAAAGTCGTAATCATATGATAGTCTGAGAGTCGGAGTTCAGTCAGAAACAACGAAGTTACTGATATTTTACCAATTACCTTTTTAAGGAGCATTCAGCAATGGCAACCATCAAGTCAAAAATCATCGTAAATGTAGTAATCCTCTTATTCACAATCATTGCCATTGTCGGCATGGAGTACCGTAGCATTTCTTCCCTCGGTAAGATGCAGGACGAGGGTGCAACACGTGCAGCTGATGCCGTTAAGGCTCAGGATGCTTCCGATATTGGTACTCGTCTGTATAAAGTTATCGCTGATGCTGAAATCAACAGAGAACTTGATCAAACCAGGAAGGATTGGGAAAAAGAGAAGGCCAAAGAGTTGGCACTGATGGAACAGGCAAAAAAAATGGCTGACACAAAAGACGAGAAAGAATGGGTCGAGTCAGCAAATAAAGCCCTCCTTTCAATGCTCTCAATTTTTGAAAGTAAAATGCTTCCGCTGCTCTCAACTACAAAAGAAATGACCGATGACATCAAAAAACTTGATGAGGAATTTGATAAGTTGACGATTGTCATTGCGGCCAACATGGATAAAATGAATGAATCCATGTCGAAAGAAGCGAAGAAAGCTGATGAAGAATTTGATGCCGAAAGAAAAACGGCTCTTATTCAAGCAATGGTTATTGGCTTGATAGGTATCCTGCTACAGGCAGGACTCGCTACTTGGCTGATGCGAACAATCATGAAACCGGTAGATGCGTTGCGCATCATGCTGATGGATATATCACAGGGAGAAGGTGACCTGACCAAGCGTCTTGATGACACAACTAAAGATGAGCTTGCAGACGTGAGCAAATACTTTAACCTGTTCATTGAAAAACTTCGTACCATGATCAGCCAGATTGCTAACACGTCATCCCTGGTTGCTTCAGCTGCAGTCCAGCTAAACGCCACTGCTGAACAGATTGCCACTGGTGCTGAAGAAGTTGCTGCCCAAGCTGGTACCGTAGCTACAGCGGGAGAGGAGATGTCAGCTACTTCCGGAGACATCGCGCAGAACTGTCAAATGGCGGCTGAAGGTGCTCAACGCGCCTCCCAAACAGCTCAGAGTGGTGCTGAAGTAGTAGAAAAGACTGTCAGGGTAATGGGGCAGATTGCCGAAAAAGTTCAGGAGTCGGCCAAAACAGTTGAGAGCCTGGGAGCACGTAGTGACCAGATCGGGGCTATCATTGGTACCATCGAAGATATTGCAGACCAGACTAATCTGTTAGCACTTAATGCTGCTATCGAAGCTGCCCGCGCTGGTGAACAAGGGAGAGGTTTTGCGGTCGTTGCAGATGAAGTTCGTGCCTTGGCAGAGCGTACAACCCGTGCGACCCGTGAAATTGGCGAGATGATAAAGGCTATCCAGAAGGAGACCAAAGAAGCCGTGACGGCAATGGAAATGGGCGTTCATCAAGTCGAGGCGGGAACTGAAGAAGCTGCTAAATCTGGTCAGGCACTTCAAGAAATACTTCAGCAAGTCAACGATGTTGCCATGCAGATCAATCAGGTTGCCACTGCAGCCGAAGAACAGACCGCAACAACCAGTGAAATATCCAATAATATGCATCAGATTACGGAAGTGGTGCAGCAGACTTCGCAAGGCGCCCATGAATCGGCCACGGCAGCATCACAGTTGAGCGGCAATGCTGAGGAACTGCAGCGGCTAGTGCGACAATTCAAGCTGTAAAGAGAATTTAGTAGATGATACCTATTTAACCGGATTGTAGTATTCACCCACACCGGCGTCTCAATTGACCCAGCTGAGCTATTTGTAACTGCCTGTGTTACGCCAACAGATGGGTCACTTCAGGTGCCGTGTGGGTCTGACTTCGAAGCCGAGTGATAATCAGGGGGACATAGGCTGAAAACGAAGAGAACATTGAACTATTAGGTGTCGGGCTGCCGGAAAGTGCTAAGCCGGTCTGGTTACTCCGTATTATTTTTTGAGGGAGCTGTTACTTCATTAAGAGCATCTTTGAGAGATCTTGCATCGAAACCAACCGTATCTGTAATAAATGTTCGGCCACCCAAGGCATTTATAAGCTGGTTCTGGAGCGAATCAAAACGTAAAAGCAACTTCTCCGCGTCGCTACTCTCAAAGCTCCTGAGGCCTTCAGAGTTAACGGCCAACTTGATCCACTTGCTATCTCCCATCCCCCAGCTTCTCGTGACAAGATTGTGTACTGATGACCCCAGTCGACAAATAGTTTCAACAATTGCTTCACGTGATACGACACCACTCGTGCTTTTTTCTGAATAAAGTGACGCCTCCCCAATAATTACCAAATAATCGATGTTGTGTAAAAGACCGAGGGTAAATGCTTCATCGGGAGGCATTTCCAATTCCGGTGCAAGTTTCTGGCAGAGTTTTGCGAGAGAAAGAGATAGTTCCAAAGTCCACTTTATTTCGTTGTTAAAAAAGCCATTCTGAAGAATATGTGAACGCAGTGAAAGCAAAACGATTAATCCATGGAACTGATTAAAACCAATGCGAGTAATGGCTTGTTTGAGGTCGAGAGTCGGATAGGTAAACCCCAGATAAGACGAGTTTGCCAGGCGCAACAATTCCGCCGACATTGTAGGATCTCCTTTGATTACATCAAGAAGATCTGAGGCCTCCACATCTGGCTTAGACAGCAGTTGTTGTGTACGGATAACAACGTGTGGCAACATTGGAATTTCAAAGTTATTATCGCGTATCTTGCGAATATTGCTTGTTATAAAAGAACGATCCTTAAGAGGGAGTAGATTTATATCCAATAGCAGATCACAGGTTTTTTGAAGGGGAAGAAGGAAGTCTAACGCCTCTTGTGAAAGTATTGAAGCAGCTTCTTGAGTATTATTTTCAGGAATAGCAGCCTTGCTGGATTCATTGTTTGCGTGGGCCGGCGGGGGGCGTTTAACAATGGGGGTTTTGCTTTGAAAAAGTTGTTTAATAATGGAATACATGGCGACACTCTTTCGCGGACGGTAGGAAGTTGGGACAGAGATAATAACATCATAACAAAAAGTGTCAATACGTCATATAGCTATTCGATATCATTACATAAAAACTATGTATGGTGTAGTGCTGCATATGTACCTATCCTGACCACCAACCAGAATTGCGGTCGAATTCGGTTTCGGTCGGAATTGGTCTGTGTTCTTTTTTGCCTTTCCTTTGACGATTGTAAAGAGCTGTGTTACATTCCCGCCACGTAACGTTCTTATGCACAACAGAACTACCCACTGAAAAGAGCCTGATCCCTTTGAAATTACAACCTAAAATTATCTGTATCGCCAACCAAAAAGGCGGTGTCGGCAAGACGACAACTGCCGTGAATCTTGCTGCCTCACTGGCCGCAAGCGAACGGCCGACATTGCTGGTTGACATCGATCCGCAGGGTAATGCGACCAGCGGAGTCGGGCTTGACAAGACGTCACTGAAGCATACGGTGTACGATGCCCTCATTAACGAAGTTGATGCGTGCGAGCTGGTTGTGGATACGGGGCAGCCATATCTGCATATTCTTCCCGCCAATTCGGACTTGACCGGTGCTGATCTGGAGTTGGCAACGATGACGGGACGAGAACAGAAACTTAAACATGCGCTGGCATCCGTTTCTGAGCAGTACCGTTATATCATCATCGATTGTCCTCCTTCACTCAATCTGCTGACGATCAACGCCTTGACTGCGGCCGATTCTGTATTGATACCGCTCCAATGCGAATTTTATGCGATGGAAGGCTTATCACAGATAATTCAGACTATCCGGCTGATTCAGAAAAACCTGAATCCACAGCTGTCTATTGAAGGAATATTGCTGACCATGTTCGATGCGCGTGGCAATCTGGGCAAAGAGGTCGCCAGCGAAATCAGGGCGCATTTCCCTGGTCAGGTATTCGAGTCGGTAATTCCCCGCAACGTCCGACTAGCGGAAGCGCCGAGTCACGGCAAACCGATCATCTAT
>CAIRND010000470.1 GCA_903879825.1 uncultured Geobacteraceae bacterium | reverse complement strand
TCATAACATTGAGCGTCATACCAAGTGCATTCATGACGATAAACGAGGATATGACCGAAATCGGCAGCGTCACACCGGTAATAACGGTCGAACGCCACGAGTTAATAAAACAGAAGACAATCAGCACCGTCAGGATGCCGCCAATAAGGAGGGTTTCCTTAACGTCCGCCAGCGATTCACGTGTCATGATTGAACCATCACGCACCAGAGAGAGCGTCACTCCGGGAGGCAGCTCTTTTTGCACCTTGGACATAACTTTCTTGACCGTGTCAACCAGTTCGACCTGATTACCGCCGGATTGCTTGTAGATATCCAGGCCAATAGCCGGCTTGCCGTTCACCAGTGCCAGTTTGCGTTTTTCTTCAATGCCGTCATTTAACTGAGCGACCTCGCCAAGTGTTATGGGGCGGCCGTTTCTCTGAGCCACGGTCATCTGACGATACTGGTCGGCCCGCTCCGGTTTCCCTTCTATTCGCAGCGGATATTCAGCTGTCCCTCTGGTTATACGCCCCAGCGGTGTGTTGGTGTTCTCCGAACGAATACCGGCAACGATATCGTTGACTCCCAGCGTAAGCGCTTCCAGCTTAACCGGATCGAGATCGATTGTTACCTCGCGTTTCTGACCGCCAACCATATCAACTTTGCCGACCCCGGCAACACTCTCAAAGCGCTTTTTAACCTTTTTTTCCACCAGCGTCGTCAGTTCACGCGCTGACAATGACGTAGATTCAACCGCCAGCGCTGCAATCGGAGCGGCGTTGAAATCCAGTTTTTGAATAATCGGTTCATCGATGGCCGTCGGCAGTGTGCCACGTATGGAGGAAATTTTGGCCCGGACCTCCTGAGCAGCATCGTTGACCTTCTCCTCCAGTCGAAATTCTATTACAACGGACGAGACCCCTTCGCGAGAGGTTGAGAAGACATGCTTTACCCCGGCAATCTGGTTGACCGCCTCCTCAATGCGCTTCGACACTTCCCGCTCGACCGTTTCTGGTGAAGCACCAACAAAGGTAGTGACGACCGAGACAATCGGAAACTCCACATTGGGGAACATCTCGACCGATAAACGGCGATATGAAAAGATGCCGAGAATAACCAGAGCAAGAACCATAACCGAGGCAAAGATCGGACGTTTGATGGAGGTATTAGAAAGAATCATAGTAAATCCTTGGTAACGGCTCAGATCAAAAACGAATCAAAGGCAACTCACACGGAGGCACAAAGGCACGGAGAAGTCAAAATAAAGTCTTTTTGGTTTATCCCAAAGGCTTCATGGTCTTTATCCTGGTGTTCTCTGTGCCTCTGTGCCTCCGTGTGAAACTGGTTTTGAATTTCTGTTTTCATGACGTGAATAGTTACAATCCTTGCGGTGATTTTGCTACTTGGACGTGGTGACAGCAACCTTATCGCCATCTTTCAGGTTAAATCCGCCCCGGACAACATACTGTTCGCCCGGCTTGAGTCCCGAAGCGACCTCGACCATATCTCCGGAGACAAATCCACTCAGAATCGCGCGTGTGCGCACAATCCCGTTTTCAACGATAAACATGCTTCCTTTTTTTGCCTGCGTATCAAACGCGCCAACCGCACTGCGCGGCACCTGTAACACCTGGGAACAAACACCGACAATAATGCGACCTTTGGCAAAAAGCCCCCCTTTCAGGATTTCAGGAACATTACGTACTTCGGCAATAACTTTCAGAGAACGATCCGTCGCAGAAAGTTCAGGATTGATATACATCACCTTGCCTGCAAACGTGTGCCCGGGCTGCGAATCGACAGTAAATTCGAGCGGCTGACCGACTCTAATCCTGCCAGAATCGGTGGACGAAACAGTGACCGTCAGGTTAAGAATGCGATTATCTACAATACGAAAAATTGGCTTGGCTGCCGCCGCATCGCTGGCCAGATCCCCCACGTTGACATCACGCAGTGCAATTATGCCGTCTATCGGTGCAACGACCAGCCCCTTTGCCTGACGAGCCATGGCCTGACGCAGTTCTTCTTCAGAAACAGTTATTTGTGCCGCTGCAACCCCTACCCTGGCTTTGGCCGCATCGGTTTCACTCCGGGCATCATCGAGCGCCTGTTGGGTCGCGAGACCGGATTCCTTCAGTTTAAAAACACGCGCCATCTCCCGTTCAGCACGGTGAGCCGCCACCTGCGCCTGAGACAGATTTGCCTTCGCAGAGACAATACCGGCCTCGGCCCGCTTAACCTGAGCCTCGGTTTCAGCAACGTCTATACGTAGCAGCGGCTGACCTTTCTTGACGTGAACCCATTCAGACACCATCACCTGCCTGATCAGCCCCGGAAT
>CAIRND010000469.1 GCA_903879825.1 uncultured Geobacteraceae bacterium | reverse complement strand
GGGGTGACGAGGCACCCCTCCTATCTGTCTGGCCAAAGAGCTCTTTCTCTGGCGTGTAACGCCAAGGGTTATAATGATGAAGCGATTGTTGCATTAAAGCTTGTCACAGAAGCGTTGCCTGAAGATATCTCTTCTCAAAAAGTATACGGGCACCTTCTTTGTGAAGCAGGTAATCAGATTGCTGCCGCACAGGCTTTTCGAACAGCACTGGAATTTGCACCGGACGACGTAGAATGTCGAGTTGAGTTGGAAGCTCTTCAACTATCAGCGCAACCGGTAGATTTCTGCCTTGATACTGAGGTGGAAGATGAAGCAGAAATAGAAGATTTGGAAATACTTGATGATCTTGAAATCTTTGAGGAAGAACCGCCTGAATTAGTTTGCGAACTTCAAAACACTTCCGTCACGGATCACATTCCGAAACCCTACCATCAGGATCCTTTCTCAACGGGGACTTTGGCCGAATTGTATGTTTCACAAGGATTTATCCACAAAGCACTCGATATATATCGTGCTATTCTCAGTGACAACCCGGATGACGCGACTCTCGCCAATCGGGTCGCCGAATTAGACGCACTGGCTGTTAAATCGGCAGGAATCTCCGCTGAATACGATGAAAGTTTTGATGATGAGGGTGATGATGATCTAGCCACCGGCATCCCGGCGGAAGATTTGTGTATGATGACAAAGCATGTAGAGATGCCTTTGCTTGGTAGTTTGCCGGTTCCTGAACCTCGGCAGATTATCTCTGACACCTTCGAAATCAGGCAAGAAGGCTTTTCGATACATTCGCAGAGCGCTGCTGATAATGCACTCTCCACGTTTTTCGACTGGCTTGAAAATATCAGGAAGATTAAATTATGTCGCTGAGAGATGTACTTAATAGCATCCTAAGTAGTGTTGATGGTGCTCTGGCTGCGTTTATTATGGCATACGACGGTATTCCTATCGCTGAGAGTATTCTTGAACAGTCCGAGTTCGATTTGCAGCTCCTGTCCGTTGAATATGCAACAATCCTTAAAGAGATAAAAAGGTCTATTGACGTAATTAAATTGGGTGACCTTGAAGAAGTTACTATTTCCACCAGCCATACCAGCGTAGTTGTTAGGATTTTGAACAATGATCTTTTTGCAGCCCTTATAATACGCCGTGATGGCAATATCGGTAGGGGCCGCTACATGCTCAATCTCAAATCAATCGAAGTAGCGCAGGAACTCTCATAATTATGAAACTTTTGATACTGCACGGCCCTAATCTAAATCTGCTTGGTACACGTGAACCTGGCATCTATGGAAAACTTACCCTTGCGGAGATTAACTCTACGCTGGTGAAACTGTCTGCTGAGTTAGGGTGTGAACTGTCTTTCTTACAGTCAAACAGTGAAGGCGAACTGATTGATGCTATTCAAGACGCTGCACAGCACTGTAGCGGAATACTGATCAATCCTGCTGCGTATACTCATACCAGTATAGCCATTCGTGACGCTCTGGCGGCTGTCGGGCTTCCGTGTGTTGAAGTACACCTCTCCAATATCCATAACCGTGAACCTTTTCGCCATGTAAGCATGATTGCCCCTGTTACTATCGGCCAGATCTGTGGTTTTGGTGGTGACAGCTACCTACTCGCCCTGCGTGCATTATTTAATTACGTTAAAACTAAATAAAATATATCTGTCTGTATTGCCCGTTTTTAGAGATTTATATAAAAACAGTTTGTAGTAAGGGTTTCATTTATGCTAAAAAACAGGCAATCTCGTCTGAAACGTTTTTTTGAAGAATATGCGCTTCAAGCAGTATTATTTACCGATCTAAAAAATATTCGTTATCTATGCGGCTTCAGTGGTACAGAGGGTGTTCTATTAGTCGCTCAGAACCAGTCGTGGTTTTTATGTGATTCACGTTATACCGCTCAGGCTGCTGAAGAAGTTAAAAATGCTGAAATTATGGAATGCGGAGCAGTCCGTATAGATACGATTGCCGCTTTAGCCAGTGAAAATGGTCTGAAACGGATTGGGTTCGAAGCTGCTCACACGACAGTCAGTGCCTTTCGGCGCATGTCTGAGAAGTTGAGTGGCGTTGAGCTGGTTGAAATCGGGACTGCGCTTGATGATATTCGAATTTGTAAAGACCACACTGAAATAGAACAACTGTCTTTGGTTGCCACACTGTCGTCATTATCACTTGCTGCCGTGCTGGAAAATATCAAGCCAGGTGTTCGAGAAATTGACATTGCTCAGGCGCTGGAATTTGAGATGCGTCGTCGGGGGGCTGACGGTAAGGCATTTGACTTTATTGTCGCATCTGGTGAACGAGGTGCCATGCCGCATGGTAAGGCAAGTGACAAGATTATTGAGCCCGGCGATCTGATCACGATTGATTTTGGTGCTTTAAAAAACGGTTACCATTCAGATGAAACTGTCACCGTTGCCTGTGGAAAACCGCAAATCCGTGCTCAGGAGATTCATTCAATCGTCAGGATAGCCCATGATCTTGCTATTCAAGCGGTTAAGCCGGGTATTAATTGCAAGGACCTCGATGAGGTCGCACGGTCTCACATTCGTGACAGCGGGTACGGTGATTATTTCGGACATGGATTAGGGCACGGCCTTGGTCTTGAAATCCATGAAATGCCTACGCTGTCTCCGCGCAGTACGGCAGTGCTTGAAGAGGGAATGGTTGTTACTATTGAGCCTGGTATTTATATCCCCGGTTTTGGTGGTGTCAGAATTGAAGATACTGTAGTGGTGACTGGTGATGGATGTACTGTTCTTACCAGTGCCGATAAACAATTGTTGATTTTGTAGCTATTCGAGAGATGTTCACCACGATTTAGATGCACCACTATTAGCTGTGTATAAAAGGAGACGAACGGAAATGGATATTAAGGACCTGAAACTACTGATAAAGCTTGTTACAGAAACAGATATCACAGAATTCGAAATGGATAATTCTGACGAGAAGATTATCATCAAGCGTGGCCACAAGCCTGAATATATTACGGTAGCTGCACCTGTTGCCCAACAGTATGCTCCTCCCGGGTATCAGTCTGCTCCTGTTGCTGCGCCTGCTGCTGCCGCTGCACCACTTGCTCCAGTCGCTGATGCTGGTGATACACTCAACTCCCCGATTGTCGGAACCTTTTACGCCGCTCCGGGGCCTGATGCGGCGGCCTATGTTGCTGTCGGTCAGGTCGTGGAAAAAGGTCAGGTGCTTTGTATCGTTGAGGCAATGAAATTGATGAACGAGATTGAGGCCGAGTGCAAATGCAAAATACTAAAAATATGCAAAGATAACGCTCAGGCGGTAGAATTCGGTGATCCACTGTTTGTAATCCAGAAACTATAATTTTTTCCAAGTCCTGATATACAGGATAAGTGCGTTAACGAAGTCGTTTTCTGCAAAAAAACTCACAAAACAACTTCTAACTTACTAAAGAGGGGTTCGCCTTCATGTTTCATAAAGTACTTATTGCCAATCGCGGTGAGATTGCCGTCAGGATTATCAGGGCTTGTAAGGAGTTGGGCATCAAAACGGTTGCGGTCTACTCCCAGGCTGATGTTCACTCGTTGCATGTCAAGCTGGCAGATGAGAGCGTCTGTATTGGTCCTGCTCCTAGTGCCCTCAGTTACCTCAATATTAATGCGATCATCAGTGCCGCTGAATTGACTGATGCCGAAGCAATTCACCCCGGTTATGGTTTTCTGTCTGAAAACCCTAAATTTGCCGAGGTGTGTGAAAAATGCGGCATTACTTTTATCGGGCCAACAGCAGAAAGTATGCGCATCATGGGCGACAAAATCAGTGCCCGTCAGGCGGTAATCAAGCAAGGTGTGCCAATTCTGCCTGGCACCAAAGAAGGTGTCCATTCGGTAGAAGAAGCGGTAAAAGTTGCTAAGGAAATCGGTTTTCCGGTTATTATCAAAGCGACTGCAGGTGGCGGTGGACGCGGAATGAAAATTGTTCATTCCCAGGCTGCTCTGCCGAATGCCTTTGCAACTGCCCGTGCTGAAGCTCAATCAGGTTTTGGTAATCCAGAGGTTTATATTGAACGATATTGTGAAAAACCTCGTCACGTTGAAATTCAGATATTAGGGGACAAGCACGGTAACGTGATTCATCTGGGAGAACGTGACTGCTCAATCCAGCGCCGCCATCAGAAACTGATCGAAGAGGCTCCCTCTACGGTGGTTACTCCTGAAATTCGTAAAGCTATGGGCGATGCTGCTGTCAGAGCTGCTGCTGCCGTCGGTTACAACAGTGCCGGTACGGTTGAATTTCTCGTTGATAAACAAAATAATTTCTTCTTCATGGAAATGAATACCCGTATACAGGTAGAACATCCGGTAACCGAAATGATAACCGGCGTAGACCTGGTACGTGAGCAAATCCGATCAGCTGCCGGAATACCACTACGCTTCAAGCAGGAGGATATCAAGTTCAGAGGGCATGCCATAGAGTGTCGTATCAATGCAGAGGATCCTTTTAAGTTCACTCCATGTCCGGGGAAAATTACTGCGTACCATCCACCAGGAGGGTTTGGAGTCCGTGTAGATTCATTTGTGTATGACCAGTATTCGGTTGTGCCTAATTATGATTCGCTGATCGGTAAGTTGATCGTTCATGCTGATACACGAGAGGAAGCAATCAAG
>CAIRND010000468.1 GCA_903879825.1 uncultured Geobacteraceae bacterium | reverse complement strand
GCTTTATGATCATGCTGAAACAGGAGTTCGAGCGGCGCGGCTACACCCCCACCGGGGTTGAACTGCCCGATCACATTTCTGTGGTACTCGGTTTTCTCGCTCATCTGGCACGGCATGACGGAGAAGGAAAGGCGACCCGGGGGCCATTCATAACCGAATGCGTGCTGCCCGGCGTGGAACGAATGAACAGCGCTTTCGCCACTCAGCAGGACTCACCCTGGAAAACCTTGGTTGAAGCAGCTCATCTGATCTGCGCAGAAGATTGTAAGGAGGTGCCATCATGTTGAACAGTTTTATCTTTATCGTTCTCCCCTACGCCGCACTGGCGCTGCTTATCTTCGTAACGCCCTATCGTTACCTCAGTAACCGCCTGACCTGGTCGGCTTACTCCACCCAGTTCCTGGAGAGAAAAGCTCTCTATTGGGGAATCAACCCATGGCATTACGGCATTATCCCGGTACTGGCGGCCCACTTCCTCGGCGTCATCGCTCCCGGACCGCTGAAAACAGTGCTCGGCAATCAGACAACCCTGATCATCGTCGAGAGCATCGGGCTGGCACTGGGTCTTTTTGCGGTATTCGGCTGTCTGGCACTGTTGCTCCGCCGGGTCAACACGCCGATACTGAAGCGGGTAACATTCGCCTCAGATTGGGTACTGCTTTATCTGCTGGCGGCGCAGGCGCTGACCGGAGTCTATATCTCAACCTTTATGCGTTGGGGGTCCCAGTGGTATCTGGACACGGCAGTCCCTTATTTCTGGTCACTCGCAACCTTTAACCCGCAAATCGACTACATGGCCGATTTTCCACTGATTCTCAAATTGCATGCAGCCTGTGCCTTTCTGATCGTGGCACTCGTGCCGTTTACCAAACTGGTGCATTTACTCTACATCCCGGTTGATTTCCTGAAAGATCCACCAATTCTGTACCGCTGGCGCTCCAGAGGTGGTGACTAATTGCGCCAGAAATACATTACTCACGCAACGACGCTACGGCGCAACGAAAGCTGTTAACCGCCGATTCACGCTGAGGAATCAGAGGATTAGATCAAGTCTTGGTTTAACCAAAAAGGTTGGCTTGTTTTATTCCTGTTTTTAAAACGTTGCGACGTTGCGCCGTTGCGTGAAACGTTTTTGGGGTTCCAGCTTTGCTGGTTCAGAAATCAATTTATTCGGAAGGGACTTGCCGATGTTGGAAGTTGCCACACTGAAATCGCATAAGATTCTTTTTCTCAACACGCTGGCGTTCACGGTCTGTTTCGGCGCCTGGATGTTCAACGGCGTCCTCGTCACCTTTCTGGTGGATAACCAGGTATTCAACTGGGGTCCGGTGCAGATCGGCTGGCTGTTGGGTATTCCGGTCCTTACCGGGTCACTGTTCCGCCTTCCCGCCGGCATGCTGACCGATAAGTACGGCGGCAAACCGATTTTCGGAGCGCTGCTCTTTCTCTGTGCCATCCCGATGTACCTGCTCTCAAAGGCCGACAGCTTTTATTCTTTTGCCCTGTGCAGTTTCGGTTTTGGACTGGCCGGCGTCAGCTTTTCCATCGGCATCGCCTTCACCTCGGTCTGGTATTCCCGTGAGCGACAAGGGACAGCACTGGGAATCTTTGGCGCCGGAAACGCCGGAGCGGCCCTCACCACTTTATTTGCCCCGACCATGCTTAACAAACTGACTAACAATGGCGCCAATATTGAGGGATGGCGGCAGCTTCCGGTCTATTACGCCCTGATTCTTGCAGCGATGGGGGTAATTTTTCTCCTCTTCAGCGAGAACAAAAAACCGGCCAGTTCCAGCAAAACGTTCATTCAGATGCTGGTGCCTTTGAAACACGCCCGTGTCTGGCGTTTCGGCATGTACTATTTTCTGGTGTTCGGCTGTTTTGTCGCCTTTTCTCAGTGGCTCGTGCCCTATTTTGTCAACGTCTATTACCTGCCACTCGTCACCGCAGGTCTGTTTGCCTCAATGTTCAGCCTTCCATCAGGGGTTATTCGCGCCTTGGGGGGATGGATGTCAGATAAATACGGCGGCCGCCAGATCATGTACTGGGTGCTGGGAGCATCAACCCTGATAAGCCTGATGATCATCGTCCCGAAGATGGAAATTTATTCACCCGGTCGCGGAATCATGGCCAAACGGAGCGGGGTAGTAAAAGAGGTGACGTCCACAGCCATTGTTGTGGGGGAGCAGTCATACCCGTTAAAGGTAAAGCCGGGGACTATCGAGAATTACAATGACCAAACGCTAGTTTTCCCCAACAAACTGACCTGGCAAGAACCGGTTGTCGTTGCCGGGCAGACGGTGAAGAAGAAAGAGCTGCTTGCCAAAGGGGTGACACGAATCTTCTTCCAGGCCAATGTGTGGATATTCGCAGTTCTGGTTCTGGTTCTCGGCAGTATCTGGGGGATCGGCAAGGCGGCGGTTTACAAGCTGATTCCGGATTATTTTCCGGACGAGGTTGGCGTTGTCGGAGGGATGGTAGGGGTCATTGGAGGCCTGGGCGGTTTTGTCTGTCCGATCCTTTTTGGGTACCTGCTGGAAGGCACCGGCCTCTGGAGCAGTTGCTGGATGTTTATGTGCGCCCTGTCACTGATCTGCCTGGTGTCATTGAATTATGTGGTCAAAAAGATGATGTCGGAGAAACACCCGAAAGATATGCGCAAGATCGAAGAAGAGACCGTAAACATACCGCTTTAACACTTTATGCTTTATCAAGGAGACACTAATGTCATCTCGCGTAATAACAGAATGGAATCCGGAAGATAAAGATTTCTGGGAAAAGACCGGCAAGTCAATCGCCACCCGCAACCTGTGGATATCAATCCCGGCACTGCTGCTTGCCTTTTCGGTCTGGATGGTCTGGTCAATGGTCGTGGTTAAACTCCCCGATATCGGCTTTAAGTTCTCACCGAACCAGCTTTTCTGGCTGGCAGCACTGCCGGCGCTCTCCGGATCGACACTGCGCATTTTTTATTCCTTCATGGTACCGATTTTTGGCGGACGCAAGTGGACGGCCCTCTCCACCGCTTCGCTGCTTGTGCCAGCCATCGGCATCGGATTTGCCGTGCAGGACCCTGCCACCAGCTACACAACCATGCTCATACTCGCTCTACTGTGCGGGTTTGGTGGCGGCAATTTTTCGTCAAGCATGTCAAATATCAGCTTCTTCTACCCCAAAGCCCAGAAGGGAACAGCCCTCGGACTCAATGCCGGTCTGGGAAATCTGGGGGTGTCAGTGATGCAGTTCCTGGTACCACTCGTCATTACCATGGGCCTGTTTGGCGCACTGGGTGGTGAACCTCAGGTGTGGGTAAAAGCGGGGGTCACCAAACAGATGTGGCTGCAAAATGCCGGCTTCGTCTGGGTGCCATTTATTGTCGCCGCGACCATTGCCGCCTGGTTCGGCATGAACGACATCGCATCTGCCAAGGCTTCATTTTCCGATCAGGCGGTGATCTTCAAGCGGAAACATAACTGGCTCATGTGCTGGCTCTACCTCGGCACGTTCGGCTCGTTCATCGGTTTTTCCGCCGGTTTCGCCCTGCTCACAAAAAAACTCTTTCCCGGTGTAGACCCGACCGCCTACGCTTTTCTTGGCCCATTTGTCGGTGCCGTTGCGCGCCCTATCGGCGGCTGGGTTGCCGATAAACTCGGCGGCGCACGGGTAACCTTCTGGACTTTTATCTGTATGGTACTGGCCGTCATCGGCGTACTGGCATTTATTCCCCAGAGCGGACAGGTTGCTAACTTCCAGGGTTTTCTGATCATGTTCCTGTTACTTTTCATGTTAACCGGCATCGGCAACGCCTCAACCTTTCGTATGATTCCGGTTATCTATATGACGGAACACCAACGGGCTGCCGCCGGCCGCAGTGATACGCAGATCAACGTTGACGCAGCCAAAGAGGCCGCCGCCGCGCTCGGTTTCGCCGGAGCCCTCGGTGCCTATGGCGGGTTCTTCATCCCCAAAAGCTTCGGAACGTCCATAGCTGCCACCGGCAGTCCGAACGCAGCACTCTACGGTTTCATAATTTTCTACCTCAGTTGCATTATCATGACCTGGTGGTACTATTCCCGCAAGAATGCCGAAATGCCGTGCTGATTGGATTCAATAGCCACAATATAATCAAATCCCCCCTAACCCCCCTTTCAAAAAGTGGGGGACTTAATAGCCTCCCCCTTTTTGAAAGGGGGATTGAGGGGGATTTGCAGTAAAGTTCGCAATCTGACAAAGGAGAAACTCCATGCAAAATATGACGTTCGAATGGCTCAGCCAGCAGATAGTAAAAGAAAACAGCGATGCAATCATGTTTGCCGACCATGAAGGGGCCATCCGGCTCTGGAACAAGGGGGCTGAGGCGATGTTCGGCTATACCGCAGAAGAAGCTGAAGGGAAAAGTCTCGACCTTATCATTCCGGAAAACCTGCGCGGCAGACATTGGGAGGGGTATCACAAAGTTATGGCAAGCGGTGAGACCCGCTATGGGACAGAACTTCTTGCGGCACCCGGCATCAGAAAAGACGGCAGCCGACTTTCTCTTGAATTCAGCATGGTCATTGTGCGGGGTGAGGATGGTGCTGTCTGTGGCACCGGGGCGATAATCAGGGACATCACCGCCCGCTGGCAGAAAGAAAAAACGTTAAAAGAGCGTCTCAAAGTTCTTGAAGAGGCAGCAGCACACTGATTTATCCGCACTGCTGACTTTTTAGGTGCAGAGAGCTCCACGGTATGTTACCTTTTCGTAACGTCAATTCGAGTTACGGAGAAACCGTGAGCATACGCGCCGACATCCCATCATTCTACCAGGCGATCCTTGAAAGCATGGGCGAAGGAATTATCTTCGCCGATGCCAACGGGATCCTGGTTTTCATCAATAATACCGCAGAAAAAATACGCGGGATCACGGCCGCCAACTTCATCGGCCGGAACCTGTCAGCCATCCATTCCCCCAATTCAGCAGATCGTATCGACACGTTACTGGAGAACCTGAAAAACGGCTCCATCAGCCATTCACGCAGAGTTATCGAGGTTAAGGGAAAATACTTCGAGAACAGTTATTACCCTATACGGCATCCGGGTGGCTCCTTTCTTGGGACTCTCCTCGTAAGCCGCGACGTCACCGAAAAGCAGCGCCTGAAGGAAGAAAATCAGGCCCTGCGCGAAAACATGAATCTCGGTTCACGCTTTGACGGCTTCGTTGGTGCCAGCACCGCCATGCTCAAAGTGTTCCGCACCATAAACGTGGTAGCCCCGCTCGATTCCACCGTATTAATAACCGGCGAAAGTGGCACCGGCAAAGAGCTTGTCGCCGCAGCAATCCACAAAAACAGCAAGCGATCTTTGAAGCAGATGATTACGGTCAACTGTGCCGCCCTGCCGGAAAACCTGGTTGAATCAGAATTATTCGGCTACGGACGCGGCGCTTTCACCGGTGCCGTCGCCAGTCATCGGGGCAAATTTGAGCAGGCCGACGGCAGCACCATTTTTCTGGATGAAATTGGAGATTTACCGGCCAACGCCCAGGCGAAACTGTTACGGATTTTGCAGGACAAGGTTGTCGTGCGGCTGGGAAGTGAAAAACAGATTAAAGTGGATGTCCGGATTATTGCCGCCACCAATCAGAATTTGAAAATGCGCGTGGCGCAGGGGCGTTTCCGTGAGGATCTTTTTTATCGGTTAAATGTAATATCGATTCAGGTGCCACCGCTGCGGGAACGGAGTGAGGATATTTTGCCGCTGGCCGAATTCTTCATTAGCAGATTTGCTCAATCCATGACCAAACCGGTCGTGGGGATTAGCGAAGGGGCCCGCTCACTGCTTCTTTCCCATGACTATCCGGGCAACGTGCGGGAACTTGAAAATGCCATTGAACGTTCCGTAGCCCTCAGCCAGGGCACCAGCATTGACCCTCAGGACCTTCCCTCTGATTTCGTCGCGGCCAAAAGTAACGGCGATCAACCCGGTCACCCGGGAGCGACATCCATCGGTTCAACGTGCGACCTGTCTCATGCCAGGGATAATTTCGAACAACTGGCCATCCTCGATGCTCTTACCCGTTCAAACGGCCGCAAGGCTGAAGCAGCTGCATTGCTGAATATTTCCCGGAAAACCCTCTGGCAAAAAATGAAGCAAATGGACAAAAAGTAACGCAACTGTAACATTTGTTACCATAACGTAACATAACAACATTCCTGCCACACCCTTTCCAACCTCCAGCGAGCTCCAATTCAGTGATGTCCGTATATGGTTTGTACAACAGTCAAAACCGCCCCTCATCCGCCCCTTCGGGGCACCTTCTCCCTGATGGAGAAGGGAAAATACATACCCTCTACCACCGGGAGAGGGTGGCCGAAGGCCGGGTGAGGGGATAAGGCAGGGTTTTAGGGCTTTTGCAATTTTCTAACCGGACAACGCTGATATTTTCTACATCTTCCCTCCTCCAGCGTCCCTTTACAAAAGTTTCCAGCCGGAGTTGAAGGGGTATTTGCTGTTCTAGCTCACAAATAACCGCTTGGCATCACAGTTGGTACAGCTTTTGCTGTATACGTCCCGATGC
>CAIRND010000467.1 GCA_903879825.1 uncultured Geobacteraceae bacterium | reverse complement strand
GATACGCAGAAATATGACCTGAAACCACGCTACCATGATGAGTTGAAGAAACTGGCTGACTTCCTTACCGAGTTCCCTGATGCCACCGGTGTTATCGAAGGACACACTGATAGTGACGGCAATTTGGCCAGCAACATGAAATTGTCTCAGCGCCGCGCCGACAGTGTCCGTAATTACCTCATCAAAAACTTTAAAATTGCTCCTGAGCGCATCTCCGCCAAGGGTTTTGGTCCAACCAAACCGGTTGCTGATAATAAAACCGCCGCCGGTAAACAGAAGAACCGCCGCATAGAAACCAATTTTTCCTGCGCCGGTAAATAAACAGCACAATTAAACATATGAACGCACAATCGCCCTTTCGGAGTCATTCCAAAAGGGCGATTTGCTTTTTTGTACCGGCGTCAGGCAATCAAGCCAAAACCGGCATTTGAACCGCAGGGTCAAAATATCCCCTCTCCATGAGGGAGAGGGTTAGGGTGAGGGGGAAATGCCGGAGTATGCAGCTCCATCGCCCCCTCATCCGGCCTTCGGCCACCTTCTCCTTTATGCCCAAGAGGGTACTCAGGGAGAAGGGACTGGTTGAAGTACAGCGCTAAGCAGGAAATATTCTGTATATCAACGTACCAAAATAAACGTTCCCCGTACCACTAAGGTGTCTTCATGCCAGTACTGAATAAATACGTGCTCATCGCCGCCGGAATAATAACGGCTCTCCTCCTTTTTAGCGCCACAATCCTGCCGATGATTATCAGAAGCAAGGCTGTGGCCGCCCTCCAGGAGACTACCGGGCGGGAGGTTCGCATTGAAGCCGTATCGATCAATCCTTTGACCCTGACCGTAACGATCACGGGATTCGCAATCGCAGAGAAGACGGGGCCGCCTTTGGCCGGATTTAGTCAGGTACAGGCATCACTGTCACTGGCATCAATTTTCAAGCGTGCCCTGATTCTTTCGCAGGTCACCATCGATACCCCCTCGTTTAACTTCACCCGAACCGGTGCCAACCGCTACAGCTTCAGTGATATTGTGGAGCGACTGCACCGTGTCCCAAAAAAGGAGAAGAAGGGCGAGTTTCTGTTCTCCATCAATAATATTACCATCAAAAAAGGTTCTCTCGACTTTGAGGACCGTGGCGTTGCCGGGGGGGTGAAACATACCATCCGCTCGTTGGAAACCACCATTCCCTTTATCAGCAACATCCCCTATCTGGCGGCAAAATATACCGAACCGACCCTATCGGCAGTGGTGAACGGTGCGCCATTCGGCTTTTCAGGCAAACTCAAGCCGCTGAGTAAATCCCTGGAAACCCTGGTGCATATTGACCTCAAACAGCTGAGTCTGCCCACATATACCGCCTACTCTCCCGTCCCTGTGCCGGTAGACGTTGCCTCAGGCACGCTGACCATCGCTACGGATATCAGCTATCGCATCTCTGAGGACAAAAAACCTGAGCTTACCATTAAAGGTCTGATTGGACTGAATGATATACAGGTGAACATGAAGGGGGGGCGACCGCTGGCAAAAATACCGTCCCTGGAGTTCAAAGCGGCGCGACTTGATGTATTTGCGCAGAAGTTTGAATTTGATGCCATCACTCTGGATAGCCTGGAACTGTTTGTCAGCCGCGATAAAACCGGTGACTGGATGTATTCACAACTGCTGCCAACGACAAAGAACGTAAAAAAGAGCGCTGCCACCGCAGAACCGGCACCGGCCGCACCACGCACAGCTGACAAACAGCGGTCAATCCTGGTGTCGTCGTTTGTATGCACGAACGCTCTGGTTCATTTCAGTGATGCCGTCCCGGCGCAGGGCTTTAAAACCACCATATCCGAAATCGATTTTTCAATCGCTCATTTCAGCACGGCACCGGAAACATCAGCGGACTATGAACTGTCACTGCTGCTGGACAACACAGCCAGTTTCAGCGCCGCCGGAACCTTTCGCGCCGCACCGCTGAGTGCAACCGCAGAACTGGATCTCTCCGGACTTCCCCTCCAGCGGGGCTGGCCCTATCTGGCGCCGTATCTGACCGCCCCGGTCGCAGGCTCGCTCGATGTGTCTGCCCTGGTGGCCTTCAACAAAGCTCAAGGCTTACGCGTGGATCAGGGCACTCTGTCCCTGAAAGGTCTTTCTACCCGATACGGCACAAAAGAGGGGCTCGACCTTGCCCTGCTTCAGGTAAACAACGCCTCCTTCCACCAGCAGGAAAATCGCCTGGATATTGATGATATCCGGCTGTCACGGGGAAACATCTCCCTTTCCCGCGAGGCTGACGGAAGCATCTCGTTGCTTTCACTGCTCACCGCCTCAAAGAAGAGTCCCGCAGAGGCAGCAGGTACGACAGCGAAACGTCCCACACAGACCGTGCGCACAAAAGCCGGAACGGATAGCACCAACAAAGCCACCCCCTTCAGCTATCGTGTCAAGCACTTTCAGGTTGACGCCTTGAATACGGCCTTCACCGATAAGAGTCGTGAGGAGGAACCTCACTTTACGTTGCGAAATACCCAGCTGTCTCTCTCAAATATCACCGGCCCCAAAGCGGCTCCTGCGGCACTGCGTTTTTCATCAACCTTCGGCACAAACAGTCAACTGAAAGCAAATGGCGACATTACCCCACTCCCCTTCCGCTATAAAGGCAGCGTTACCATCGGGCAACTGCCGCTTCGGGCCTTTGAAGCATACGTTCCCGACAACATAAATGTGTATGTTATCGGCGGTTCTCTGGACACCGCTATGAATATGGATGTCTCCCTCAAAGACGGCGCGTCGAAAGGGACTTTCAGCGGTTCTGCCGGCGTTCGCTCTTTCCATAGCATTGATGCCGTGGCAGAGGAGGATCTGCTGAAATGGGAGAGCCTG
>CAIRND010000466.1 GCA_903879825.1 uncultured Geobacteraceae bacterium | reverse complement strand
GCGCAAGGAAATAGACTGATGCCCCTTTACTGTTTATATTTTATCAAGGGGTGTTTCCATGAATAAAGACGTATATGAGCTTGTTACCGTCAATGACGGCAAGTCTGATACCACAGCTGCTATAAAGGTTCTTTCAGAAATAGCTTCAGGTTGCTTGACATCGAACATCAGACTGCTCGATTATTGTGGAGTAGTCCGGTATGCTATGTATCAACCGTAACTGCTGTATATGGAGGCAGTGACAAGAGTATGTGTCGGGGTTGTTCATTTGCACTGTCATAGTTTAAGTCACTTTGTCAAGCTCAGTTCTATTAGAGCTGCTTTAATGTGGCGTTTGAGACGCAGTGGTACGAAACTGGGGGGGAGTGCATCGAACACATCCGCTACTGCAAATATCCGGTCGCACTACGGGATCTCTTCACGTGCCAGGCCTAATGGATAAACGGGGTGCTGCACCGCCGAAAACTAAACTGAAAAAGTTCGAAGTCCGTCCGCCAGGGGACGCCAATAAAATCGGGCACTTGCAAATATTAATTGCAGGTGCCTTTTATTGTGGGTTGCTTATGAATTGCAATAGAATTAACCCCATAGTGTGATCTTGGTGATCATACAAGGTAACGTAGTCCTAATCTGCAAGTATTGCATCACTGATTTCAATGAAATTTTCCCGTGTCACGATTACCTCGGTTGTTGATATTATGGGTATCAGCATTTTGTGATTACATTAAGTATTTATTACGTACGATGAGCAAATCTACCAGTAGAGAGTAACTCTCGCACGCAGCTAGAATAAATACACCCGCACCAACACTTTTATTATAATATACAAATTTTATTATAAATCCTGTCTTTTTACTGATGGTTTAGATTCGTTTATTACGGTGTAGCAGAATCCAACGTTATGTCCCTTGCCGCAAATCTTTCACAATACTTGAAATTTCCCAATTTTATCTATAGCATGCCGCTACCCTCACCATCAGCACTCCTGTTGCACGTGGAGAACACCGTGAAATACTTGGTTGTCCTTGTCGTAGCTCTGCTTCTCGTCCAGCCAGTCCTGGCCGCCACCGATGGCCGCGGCATGTCCGTGGTCGAGAAGATTCGCGACGGCCGCAAGCGGATCGCTCTGGTAATCGGCAACGGCAGTTACCGCCACACCGACAGCATGCCGAGGCTGGCCAATCCGCCCAACGACGTTGACGACATGGCCGCCGCCCTGAGGCTGTTCGGTTTCGAGGTAATAGCCAAGAAGAACCTCACCAAAGAGGAGATGGACGAAGTCATCACTGACTTCGGGCGTAAGATAGTCGACAGTGACGCGGCGCTCTTCTACTATGCCGGCCACGGTCTGCAGGTCAAGGGACAGAACTACATGGTTCCAGTGGATGCCAGCATAGACTCAGAGGCTAAAGTGCCTTACCGGGCCGTGAACGTTAACCAACTGCTCGAAGAGATGGACAGTAGCAAAAGCCGGGTCAACATCGTCATGCTGGATGCCTGCCGCAATAACCCGATCAGTGGCAAGTTCAGGTCTGGCGCTACCCGCGGCCTTGCGCCACCTGCCTCGACGCCCAAGGGCACTGTCATCGTTTACGCCACCGATCCCGGCAACGTAGCCGCCGATGGTAGTGGCCGCAACGGTCTGTTCACTGCAGGTTTACTCACTGCCTTTAAGGGGAACGACCTGACCCTCAGTGGTGTGCTGTACGCTGCTAGCAAACAGGTGCAGACAATCACCGGGCACCAGCAGACCCCCTACGTCAACGGTCCCGCTACAGTGCAACACGAGTTTTCCTTTGAATCCCCCTCCAGCATGACCGATTTACAGTCGTTGCCTGTTCCACCGCAGCCGCCCCCCCCCGTTTCAGACATAGCCAACCGGCAGGCAGCACCGGTGCAGCCTCATCCGGTTGCTGTCACAACTAATCCTTTATCACTAGACTTGATCTATGACGATTCGAAAACTGTTCTACAGTGGGTACGGAACGGCAATATTGCTGGGAAAGTTATGAACAGGGAAGACGCAAAGCGCTGGGCAGCAAATCTTAATTATGGTGGTTGTAGCGATTGGCGACTACCAACGATGGAAGAGCTGGCCGCATTAGCCAAACAAGGGGGCAGCAGTCCGGCAGATTATTACAATAGCCATGGTTTTAGTGGTATCCAGGCTAAATTCTACTCCTATTGGTCGTCTACTTCCTACTCCAGAACTCCTGACTACGCTTGGCTAGTCGGTATGCGTGATGGTGGTCTGTTCGAGGGCAACAAGGCCACGGAAGGCTATGTCTGGCCTGTCCGTTCTGCAAAGTAAGTCACTCAACTCTCTTGTGTTTTGAAAGGCGATAAAGGGTCAATTATCCAGTTTCATTTTTTGAAGAGGAGATAAGCGTCATTCGTGGTGTCCCCTGGCAGATGCACTTCGAACTTATTGATGGCACCTGTTCAAGTCCGGATTATGGATTTTAGCCCCTTATTTATGGAAAACATAGGCCATTTAGCGGTTGCACTGTATCAGCGAGTAATTGAAACGACTTGAATTGGAGCCTTTTTTGTCATGCCGGTTTTTCTCGCAGTGGTGCAGTTTTTGAAAGGTTTTATTTTTGCTTTTTTTGCTCAATTTATACGCGACAACCCACACGCCTGCTCCAGCATGGATAGGAAGAAGAATTATGTTTTTTTTGTGTGTTTTTTGGAGTACTATCAGTATCGATCAAACGTTTGATTAATCGTGTAGTTTGCAGCGGAGATTTTTATGGCTGAAAAAGATTGTCAAAACAGTATTATTACCACGGCAATTCCGTTATTTGCGATGAAAGGGCTGAACGGAGTAAGTGTAAGAGAGCTTGCTCGCGCGGCTGATGTAAATATATCCATGATTTCGTACTACTTCGGCGGTAAAGAAGGTTTGTATGCCGCTGTACTCGAAGAGCAGTTTGCCACTTTGACAAGGCTTGAGTGGGTAGATCAGATGGAAAAAGATACGCTCGAAAAATTTGAAATGTATGTCCGAGCTACGGTATCACGGTATCGAAAAAACCCGTACTTGCTCCGCTTCTACACCAGTGAACTGACGAATCCTACAGCCTGCTTTGAAACCATCGTAAAGCCGGCAATTAAAAAAGTGGTGCAGGTACTCCTGAACACTTTTACCGATGGTCTTACACACGAAAAGTTCCGCGATGGCCTAAATCCAGCTGATACGGTACTGGCCTTGGTCGGAATGATAAACTTTTATTTTTTGCTTGAACCGGCAACGACCGAACTGGTCGATCACTCACCGGGGCGTGACGAACTACTTATCTGCCATATCATGGATATTTTTACACGGGGTATCCTGAAATAGTCGCGTTGTTTTTTTATAAAAAGTTTAAACAAACGTTTGATTGCTTACCCCTCACATTTAACTCTTTTCTATGAAACATGAAACGGTCGAAGCAGAAATGGCCGTAACCTGCACAAAAAGGAGAATACAATGAGAACTCCAGACACGTTTGAATGCGGAATGTGCTTCTTTCAAGGTTCTGCCGAGAACTTCACACCCACTACGGCCAGCGCGAATATTAACGCTCTTGAGTGCCCTAATTGCCTGAACAACGACTGGGACAGCTTCTACGAAGTTGAAACAGAAAAAAAAATGGTCGCATAACACACATTATACTGGAGTTGATTACGAATGTTTGTCAGCTCATCCATACTCGCATGCCTTGCCTGACCATATTATCATTAGAAGTGAATGTTTAGCCTCGTCTGAGCATCGACAGTAAATCTATTGCATGTAATAAAGATAACTACCGATCAACAGGTAGTCAACGGCAGATATCACTATTACTCATCTTATGGCCGGATTGGAGCACATTTACCGGCCATTTTATCGGATTAAGTATGACTATTTGGCCAATTGAAATCACAACAATTCCTGTCAAAATAGCCGAACAAATTAGCTCTGCCATTATGACAGGAGAATATACTTCGGGATACAGGCTGCCAGCAGAAAAGGAATTAGCCAAAATGTTCTGTGTTTCACAACCATCGGTTAAAGAGGCGTTAAAAAAGCTGTCGACAGCCGGATTAATCACTACTCACCCTTGCGGCTGGACAGTGGTCTTGTCGCCTAAAAGCTGATGTAAATTTACTTTCCAACTCCGCTCGGATACGTCGACTAACCGAGCTTGGTAGCAATCATACTTTGATGTACATCAGCGCAGAGCTCATTCAGTAACATCAATGATACGTTCCACGTCAGTTTATAAGTAACAAAACTATATAATAATAATTAATTGGCAAGCCAATTGAGGAGGCAGATTTCAAATGAATGCATCGATCATTAATAAATCGAACGTTAAGGACAGTGTGCTGGATGAGCTGGCCAAGGAATTACCGGTCATTATCGCAGATATTCTGGAGATCCCCGGCGGACATCTGGCACTCGTTAAGCCGGAGCAGATTTCGCTTGAGTTTTCCCAGGCAAGCCTCCGCGATGTGGGCTCCGACATAAGAATAATGGTATTCGCCCGAAGCAATACTCCACGTACAACAACGGAAAAGAAAATGTCTAAGGAGATTCTTGAAAAAGTTATCTCACTGATAGCCACGTCTGGCGAAGAATATTCGGTTGATATCCGTCTGTACCTCATGGCGATTGGTGCGGCAGAGTATGCACGGCACACCTAATCCAAAGATCTCGCTCAGCGAGTTTCACAGTCGGGGGCACAGATCCACCAAACAAAGTCACTTTAGAATATACCTTGAGGTGTCATTTTTACAAATTGAAGCAGGTTTCTATGTCCGCGTGTGAATCGGATTCGAAATCCAAAACATATTGGCGTCTGATTTGACCCATCTGATTACGTAATATCAGTCAGTTATAAACAATGAGGAGGGTCAACTGAGCCGCCAATGTGGGTCAAACCAAAACCCGGTTAACATATTTGAGAAAATTCTCCAATAGTTTTACGCACCCCTCATCCTCTGACAGCTCTCCCCTTTTTTCGCATGTGGGTGCAATCTTGCTTATTTAACGGGATGGGAGGTTACACCATGCCATTCATGTAGTCCCCTGGCAGACGTATTTCGAACTTTTTAACGACAGCGGTTCAAATCCGGATTACGGATTTGAACCGCTGTCACGTTCGTAGTGGTGGAAAGACTTTAAGCAGCGTGCTGTTTATTCTTGCGTTCGGCTGTGCGCGGTCTTTGTGTCAATCGGCTTCGAACTTTGACCCATATCGGCGTCAGAGTTGCCCCGTCTGTTGAGTGAATATCAGTAAGTTACAAACAGCTAAGGTGGGTCAACAGAGACGCCGATATGGGCCAAACCATTAATCCCGTTAACATATTGCGACCAAAAGGGGGTCCAACGTAGAGAAACTTCAGGAAGTGACAAAGTAGGCAAAGCTATGGGCATGCTGAAGCTTCGTCAGGGTGAAGTTGAAAAAGGTGAACATATCGAGGTGGTCAAAATAAAGAACTCTACATTCAAAGAGCTGCCTGTTGAATATCTTTTGTACTGCGAGACCCAGAAAAATCAGCGAAACACGAAGATCATGATCAACAACTTCAATCTCGACTTTGGCAACGTCCCGCTCAAAAACTTCTCTACACTCATGCTTGAGAAGTATCAGGCCAAACTCCTATCCACTCTCAGAAAGCCACTCATAGGTACTACTGAGCTGAGAGCACCAATATCAACCGCTACAGTTGATCGCAGGATGGCGGCAATCAAAGGTATGTTCACCAAGGCCGTTGATTGGAAGATGGTCAGTAAGTCAGTCTCGGATGAGGTGCACAAGGCTAAGATGTTCAGGGGTAATAAGCGCAAGGATAGATTCTTGTCTACCGAAGAGATTGCAGAGCTTCTCGCGGCCTGTGGCTCCAATGTATTTTCCATCACTGGGAAGCCAATTGAGCAGAAGCAGGCTCATCTCAAGCCATTCATAATATTTGGATTAACAACCGGGTGTCGCAAGGAAGAGATTCTTTCACTGAAAGGGGAAGATGTCGATCTGAAGCATGGGTTCATCAACATCCTGGAAACTAAGAATGGCGATAGCCGGCAAGTGCCGATCAACGAGACGTTGGTACTCACTCTGAAATCAATCCCCAGAAACAGAGAAGTTCCATATGTGTTCTTTGACCCTGATACCAAGAAGCGGTTTAGTAATGTATCCAGATCATTTGGGACAGCTTGTAGGAAGGCCGGAATCCGTGGAGTAACTCCGCATACACTCCGCCATACATTTGCCAGCCAACTCGTTATGACTGGGACGGATCTTACAACAGTACCAAGACTGCTTGGTCACAAATCGCTCACGATGACACTCAGGTATGCTCACCTTGCCCCGAACCATCTTGACAAAGCCGTTAACACATTGAACTCTGTAATGGGTATCATCAAAAAAGACCCCTCTGATAAAATAAGCACAAAACAAGCACAATCGAGGTAAAAAGGCATGAAAAAAGGGTTAGCTTTTTGAGCTAACCCTTTGTATTCT
>CAIRND010000465.1 GCA_903879825.1 uncultured Geobacteraceae bacterium | reverse complement strand
GCCTTGTTTGATCTGGCGTTTTTTGATGATGAGCTGCTCAAGGGATTCAATAAGTGCATCCGCATCGCTCAAGGCTTCGGCAATGGCACGTTGTTCAGATTTCGTAGGCGGGATAGGGATCAGCATTCGTGCTATCATATCACGACGAACAGAATCAACAGATGATTTTGCGGTCATCTGCATGATCCGACTGTAAAAATGGGTACTGAAATAAAGAAAGAAGAAATATCCGTCTATGTTTTCTTTAAAATCTGAAATAAGGTAAACACGCTGATGAGCATCAAATTTACCGTTGATGTAATGAAATACTTTCCCTGTCCCAACGCCATCACCTGCTGTGAGAACAGTCTCACCATCAAAACTGTAGGTGTTAATATGCTCAACTGTCTGTGAGCGGACAAAAAACGGATATTGTCCATCATTGATACGATCTTGAGTGTTTTTTCCGCCCGTAGTAATATTGGCTATGTGTTCAATAAAATCAAGCCTCCACTCATCAGGAATAACCCCAACCTCAGTCAGCTTGTAACCATTTTTCACTTCAGCACTCATGCCTGCCCCTCCGTTCCAGTTCTAAACCTCTCGAAATCGACAGGTTTAAACTCCGCCCTAAACCACATATCAAGCTTGAAGAAAATATCAGGATGCGAATCGTTGCTGCTGATTTTGTGGCTGTTGAGGCCCGCCTTGGTTTTAATTATGGTAAATTCGCCATAATTAAACGCCGGATGGAACACCGATCCCCGAATAGCAGGAGACTTAGCAGTGTTACTGAGCCGATCTGATATGAAAAACTCTTCGTCCCTAGCTTTGAGAATATCCGTCATGCTGGTAAAGTCTTCGTTGCCACTGCGGACGATACTGTCTGCCATGCTCTAAACATCCACTGTGGATTTTTTTGATTTGCTCATAGCTCCATCCCCATTCGTTTAAGATGCGCTCACCTTTGCTTCCAGCTCACCAACCTTGCTGTTCACTTCGGGCAAGGGCGTTTCGTAGCGTTCGGCACTGGTCGTCTATTCCTGTCCGCAATTGCTTCATTTCATGTTAACGGACAAGAATATCTGCTCTTCTTTGAAAAAGATTATACAATCCGTGATTCAAGTTTAGCGCGAATCCATGAGGGATTCCTTCGCATATCTAAAACAGCAACAACAATAGTTATCTCTTCTTTAACAGTGTAGTAAATAGCAAAAGGAAAACGTTTTGATGGCATTCGAAAGAGTCCAAATACTACAGTGTGTACACCTGAATAAATCCATAATGATTCTATATCAGCAACTAAAGAATCATAAAAGTAGTTTCCAACTTCTTCTCCATTGATACTATAAAATAGTTTCCCTTCTTGTAAATCCTGTTTTGCTTGTTTTAATACTAATAGTTTTTTAGGGCTAAGCATATTAGTATCTTTTTAATTCTTCAATGGTCACATACTCGGCTTGACCTGTATTAATTAAGTTCATTCTCTCTTCAAGAATTTCTTGATGCCACGCTGGTGATTGCAGATGATTATCTTCATTGCTTAATGTTTCCCATAACTCTTCCATAAGCTGCAATCTTTCTGCAAATGGTTTTATTTTTAATTCAGCAATTGTCATAAAAAACCTTTTTTGGGTTTGATAATTCATTTTGTTGTTGTCGAGGCAGCAAAAATCACTTCCCACTACGTTTATCGCCACTTCCAAACCACCCCGCCAAGCTTCGCCTTTGGCGATGTCCGTAAGGCTAATATAATCATTCGTTTCCAGTACGAACGATGCTGACCGTTGTTCCCTGAACATCTACTGTGGATTTTTTTGATGTGCTCATAGCTCCATCCCCATTCGTTGAAGATGGGCATTCACCTTCGCCTCCAGCTCGGCGACCTTGCTGTTCACTTCGGGCAGGGGCGTTTCGTAGCGTTCGGCAAGCTCTTTCACCCGGCGGGTCAGGGTCTGGCTGATGCGATCCATCTCACCGTGAATGGCGGCGGCAATAGTGGCAAGCCATTTGTCGTCAACGACCAGCGTTTTGATCTCCTTTTCGCTCAGTGAGGGATATTTGCCATAAGCGAGCTGGTCAAGGTTGGCCGCGGCCTCCTTGTGCGACTTCTTCAGGTCGGCTTCGTCGCCTGAAAGCTTCAGCCACTCGCGGAGCAGATCGGCCTCCTCTTTGCTCTCTCTCTCCCCTTTGATCTCCTTCAACCGCGCCGTAACACTTGCCTTGTTCACCTTGTCCAGTCCTGAAAAAACGCCCTCCTCCCCGCCGTGCTCCTCTTCCATTTCACTCATACGCGCCGAGAGGCTTTCCAATTCAGCCTCAAGCCGGGTGATGGCTTCCTGCTCTTCGGCAAAGTAGCGAGCGATGACAAACTGCCTGGGCACAAGGTCGCAGACCCAGCCCTTGTCAACCTCCTTCCCTTTGCTGTTCTTCACCAGAAGGCGAGAGGTTTCAGCTCTCCATCCATCGGCGGCGATGAGATAGCAGTCATCCTGCATGGTCTCCGTCCAGTAGTCCATAAGGTGCTGGTAGACGTGATAGTTGTCGATCAGCGGCTTGCCGGTGTAGTGCGCGAGCAGCTCTTCGGAGAGTTCCTGAATCAGCGCCTTCGGATGAAAACCGGGCTGAAGGTTTTTGAGCCTCACGGCGGCGCTCTTGTGCCACTCAGCAAAGAGGCTGTTCATGCTCTCGATGAAGGTGACGAACTCCGGGTGGTTGTAGATGGTGCTCTTGATGGTGCCCTTCGGGATAGCAAGATCAAGGTAGCCAGGACGATTGGCCTTGAAGAGGGTTTGGCGAAGCTCCCGGCATACCTCCCAGTAGGGCCGAAGGCCATCAACATCGGTGCAGGGGATTCCACCGCGAAGGTGGCCTTCGATATCCTGAATATCCTCTGCCACCTGGTTGTCGATGTAACACGGAAGGTTCAGGTTGAACTCGTTTTTCTCAATCTCCTCAATGCTGACCATCCGTGAGTATTTCGGGATCTCAAGCTGCCGGGTGAAAACATCAACAATCTTGTGGAGATCCATGTCGCGCAGGCGGTTCTTGGGGCCATCCTTCATGTACCCTGCGCTGGCGTCAATCATGAAGATGCCTTTGCGGGCATGAGCATCTTTTTTGTCGATAACGATAATGCAGGCGGGGATTCCTGTGCCATAAAAAAGGTTGGCCGGAAGACCGATGATGCCCTTGATGTAGCCCATCCTGATGAGTTTGCGGCGAATATCGCCCTCGGCATTACCCCGGAAGAGCACACCGTGCGGCAGAATGCAGGCTCCCTTGCCGCTGCTTTTAAGTGAACGGATAATGTGGAGCAGGTAGGCGTAATCTCCCTGTTTGGCAGGGGGAACACCGAAATGCCGGAACCGGCCATGCGTATCGTTC
>CAIRND010000464.1 GCA_903879825.1 uncultured Geobacteraceae bacterium | reverse complement strand
CGGTGCGGCCTCTGACCAACCGTTATCGGTGGCACGGGGTGGAATGTCACTTTCTGACAACAGGTACCCGGTGACTCCAACAGCATCGGTGGCTGTCAGGGAAGATACCGAGACGGTACGGGTGGTAGATGATGCCGGAGTGGTAAAGTCGGTGATGACGGGGGCAACGGTATCTGCAACCGGAGCTACTGCCGGAGCAACGGCAAAGCTCTGAGTCGCCTGCGGCGCGGCAGAAAAACTGGAGTTACCCACCTGATCTGCGGCAATAATACAGGTTCCGACGGAGAGTGGCGTTACCGTGCTGCCACTTACGGTGCAGACACCAGCCGTCAGCGAAGTGAAAACCACCGGGAGGCCTGACGTTGCGGCCGCACTGACAGTCGCGGGCACTCCGCCGGAGGTCAGGGCGGGGGCGGTCCCAAAGGTGATGCTCTGAGTAGCCTGCGTTACCGTCACGCTGACAGTGCTGGTGGCGCTGTTGTAGTTGGCGGCGTCGCTTGGCGTAAAGGTGACACTCTGAGTTTCAGTCCCAGCTGCTGGTGCTGTGGTCGGCGTAGTAAAGGCGAATGTTCCGGCCGGAGTGGATGCACCGCCGCTCAGGGTGGATGAGGCCAGTGTTTGACCGTAGGTGATTGTGCTGGCGGTCGGCCAGGTGGTTACGCTGGAAGCAGCCTTGTCCAACGTGACAAGCGTAATGGAGCTGCTATACGGTGCCGACCAGTTGCCGGCGACATCCTGAAATCTGACGTATACCGTTTTCACTCCGACTCCGGCAGCAAGACTCCATGCGGCTGAAGCCGCATAGGTTATGGGTGCGTCGTAGGTCGTGCCGTCGTTACTGAACTGCATCTGCGACACGCCGTTGGCATCAAAGGCTGAAAAAGTCAACGTCACACTCAGGTTGCTGGTAGTGGCGGCGCCGCTGTTTATCCCCATGGCTGAAGAATAGCCCAGTTTTTTTATCGATCCGTCTCTGTAATTATTTGCCAGAGTACCTCGCTCTGCCCAATATATCCCCGTTGCGTCGGCTACTATGCCAACCCCCGGCAAACCGGCAAGCAGTGTCGTAATAGCCCCTCCGGTTTTTGGAATTGACTTCAACGTCGTTCCGTACTCCACCCAGTAGACATTGGTTTCATCAATCACCAGAGGGCCGTTTTGCCAAGATGGTGCCGACGCCAGATATTGTTGTCCTGTTCCATCTTTATTCATCTTGCTTATTGTGCCACCACCGGTAAGCCAATAGACACTCGTGGCATCAACTTTCACAGAGGTAGGATAATCGCCTGAAGCCAGTGTAAGCGGGTTGCTGCCATCCAGGCCAATCCTCCCCACATTATGGCCCATATACCCTGCCCAGTAGACATACGAGGAATCTATAGTCAGCGATCCGTAACCGATTCTAACATTTGAGACCAAAGAGACTTTTGTTCCTGTACCGTCTTTGGCAATTTTGTTTACAGCACTATCATTAGTTGAAGACCAACCGGCGGAACCGGTTCCTGTCTCCAGCCAATACACGTTGGTAGTATCGACCGCCGCATTCATCAAACTACCGTTCATCCCAGCAACAAGAGTTGTCATCGCACCACCAACCTTGGCTGTAGATTTCAGGAAGCTTCCGGAATTTGTTCCATCGGAATACGACCAATAGACATTAGTCGCATCGGATGCAACCACCGCCGGATAGGTCAATCCGGTTGAAAGAGTGCTTATGATTCCGCCATATTTGCCGACTTTTCTAATCTTGCCGTCGGTGTTGTTATAATTAACCACGTCGTTATTACTGCCCGCTTCCGAGAAGTAGACGCCATCGGCATCAACAACGATGCCGCGTGGATCCATAAGTCCGGAGGCAATGGTGAAAACGGATCGTGCCCCGGAAACTTGAGGAACTGGGGGAGTTGTGTCAAGTGTGATGGTGGCGCTATAGGGGGTTGACCAGTTGCCGGCGCCATCCTGGAACTTGACGAAGACGGTTTTAAGGCCATCGTAGGCGGAAAGCACCCAACCGCTCTTTGTCGTCGCAACAGATTCCGGGGCTGACCAGTTAGTGCTGTCATTGGAGAACTGCATCTGGCTGCAGCCACTGCCGGCGTCATTACAGGAAAGAGTGAGATTTATCGTTGATAAATTTGTGTAAGTTGCAGCGGGATTGATAGCGACACTTCCTGTTGGAGCGGTGGTGTCGGCAACCGGGAGGGAAGCACTATAGGTCACACTCTGTACCGCTTCCTGATTGCCGGCGCTATCCACGGCGAAATATTTTACCGTAGCTGTTTCAGACAGGGGAATAGGCCCGGTATAGAGCGTTGGAACAACCTCCACAACACCATAGAGTGGCGCACCAAAGGGGTTAGCTGTGTTAGGCCCATCATTCCAGAACTGGCGGCGTCCGTCTCCCGGCTGGAAAATATACACCCAGTTTTCACCCCCGCCGGAGTT
>CAIRND010000463.1 GCA_903879825.1 uncultured Geobacteraceae bacterium | reverse complement strand
TCAACCGGCGCATAGCTGTCAAATGGTGTCGGCTCGTGGATCTGGACCTTGTCGGCAATGGCGGTTTTAAAGAGCAGATCCGGCTCGGTGCAGCCGATGCAGGGGTGACCGATACCGACCGGCCAGGCGACACCATCATTAAAGCGGATAACGGAACAGTTGGCGTAGGTAGCCGGCCCTTTGCAGCCGAGTTTGTACAGACAATAGCCTTCGGCGTGAGTCGCATCACCAAACGCCTTGGCAAAACGCCCGGCATCGAAATGGGCGCGGCGTTCGCAATGCTCATGGATTTTACGGCCATAGGCAAATTTGGGGCGCCCCAACTGATCCAAATCAGGCAGTTTGTTAAACGTTACATAATGGAGCACCGTCGAAAGGAAATTGTACGGATTAGGAGGACAACCGGGGATATTGATAATCGGCTTGTCTTTGATGATATCACGCACACCAACCGCGCCGGTCGGGTTCGGTCCGACAGATTGGATGCCGCCGTAACTGGCGCAGGTGCCGAGTGAAATAATGGCCGCAGCCCCCTCAGCCGCCTTTCTCACTGATTCAAGAGCGGTCTTGCCGCCAACTTTGCAATAGATACCATTATCCTTGGTCGGAATCGCCCCTTCAACCACCAGGATATATTTTCCCTTGTTGGCGGTCATTGAGTCATGCAGCGACTTCTCGGCCTGATGCCCGGAACCGGCCATAAGCGTTTCATGGTAATCGAGGGAGATCATGTCCAGAATCAGATTGGCCACCGTCGGATGCGACGAGCGCAGCAGCGACTCCGAACAGCCGGTACATTCCTGAAAATGCAGCCAGATGACCGCTGGCCGGCCATCACTTTTGCGCGCCGCAGCCGCAACCTTGCTGACCATAGTGACCGGCAGCCCCAACATCGCCGAGACAGTCAGGCATGTCTTCATAAAATCTCGACGGTTCACCTGCGGGAACAACTCATTTTTACCCATACAATCCTCCGTTTTTATAAAATCAGATCACATCGTCCGTAATGTCCCAAAAGCCGTCCCACACCCGGCACATCCTGCTGTATACGGCAACGGACGTGCCAATCAGACAGAAAGATTCACACTCTTTCAACGGTCTGTTTTAAAACGATATTGTCATCAGAGAGAACATTTAACTCCCGCCATAACAAACGGCAGTTGCTTCTTTTTGTCCAGAGGTGTATCTATTTGTCTCTTTTTTTGGGATTGTTATGTAGGGGGTTTTGGCTATGGCAACAATATTCATTTGTGATGACGAACTGGAAATTTTACGCTATCTCGACAAACTGCTGCAGGCCAGCGGTTATGAGGTTGAGACCTTCTCGCGCGGGACAGATCTGTTGATGCGACTCGGCAGTGCCGATGGCATGCCGTGTGACGTACTGCTTCAGGATGTGCGCATGCCCGATCTGGATGGCCTGCAGATGCTCGATCAGCTGTGCAAACGCTGGCCCGATATTCCGGTGATAATCATGACCGCCCATGGCACCATCGATGATGCGATCAATGCCATTAAACTGGGCGCATACGACTATATCACCAAGCCCTTTCCTAAGGAAAAACTGCTCGGCATGCTGGAACGACTGCTTGATCATCGTCGTTTGGCCAAAGAAAACAAACTGCTGCGTGAAGGGATGCAACGGGGCAATGGCAGTTCTGATGCCATCGTCTTTCGCAGCAAAGCGTTCCGCGACGTCTATGACCTGACATTGCAGGTTGCAGAAAGTGATGCCAATATCCTGATCATGGGTGAATCCGGTACCGGAAAAGAATTGATTGCCGGCGCCCTGCACCGCAACAGTCCGCGCCGTGACAAACCATTTGTTTCTCTCAACTGTGCGGCGCTGTCCGATACGCTGCTGGAAAGCCAGCTGTTTGGTCACGTGCGCGGCGCCTTCACCGGTGCGGTTATGAACCAGAAGGGATTACTGGAGGAAGCTGACGGCGGCACCATGTTTCTGGATGAAATCGGCGATGTCAGTCCGGCGGTGCAGGCAAAGCTCTTGCGCGTCACCCAGGAGAAAGACTTTATCGTACTCGGCTCCACCCGCACCCGCAAAGTGGATGTACGCTTCGTTGCTGCCACCAATAAAGACCTGATGCACGAAATCAGGGAAGGACGCTTCCGTGAGGATCTCTACTACCGGCTGAATGTGATCTCCATCAACCTCCCTCCCCTGCGTGAGCGGCGTGATGACATCGAACCGCTCGCCCGTCATTTCCTCAGCGCGTCCACCCGCCGTATGAAGAAAGAGGTTCGCGGCATTGACGACGATGCAATGCAGTCACTGATTCAATATGATTGGCCAGGCAACGTGCGTGAATTGGAAAACGTCATGGAGCGCGCCGTAATCCTTGCCCGCGATGGCGTCATCACCACCGCTCTGCTGCCGCTGGGCGCACGCCGCGAGCCCCTCCCTCCCCCGTCTGGTGCCACGCCGCAGCTTCCGCTTGATCAAATTGAGCGCCAGCACATCACCGCCATCTTGAAAGAGAGCGGTTTCCACAAAAGCCGTGCCGCAGAAATACTCGGGATCTCGCGTAAAACGCTGGATCGCAAGATAGTTGAATACAACCTGACCCTGAAGGAGGGTATGTGAGACCATACCTGCGCTATTCGATCCGCTTAAAGCTGACGTTGGCTACTCTCACACCGCTGGTAACTGCTGTTGTACTCATCTGGATTCTTGGCGCTTCAACGCTCTACCTGGGGTTACCCGAACTGTCCTATTTCGATACGCGTTCCAATATCCACATTCTCTTCTCGGCGATTTTGCTCTTTGTCACGCTGATTGGCGTTTCACTTTCAGCGTGGCTTGGCTCAAGCCTGGCCCGTCCGATCAAGGCGGTGGAGGAAGGTGCGCGCCTGCTGGCACTTGGCGAAAACATTCCCGATATCGTGGTAGGGGGGCATGACGAGATTTCCATCATGGCGGAAGAATTTAATATTATGAAGCACCGCCTCATCGAACGGGAACAGGAAATTTTGTTCCTGAACCGGACGCTGGAAGAAAAAGTCGCCGAGCGAACCACTCAACTTGACGAGAAGAACCAATGGCTGCTTGTGGCCCAGCATGAACTTGCCCGCGCAGAACGGCTCGTCGGAATCGGCATACTGGCCTCC
>CAIRND010000462.1 GCA_903879825.1 uncultured Geobacteraceae bacterium | reverse complement strand
GTTCGTACAAAGTCTGTTGATAGCGGCAGCATTGTTTCTTCCTTTTGCAACGCTTTCAGGAAATCCGTTTCTCCGCATGGATATTGGTAAAATGACGTTTTTTCTGGCCGGTATACCGCTCAGAATTGATCAGTTTTATCTTGTGTTGCTGATGATTCTGCTGCTCGTATCCCTGTTTATTCTGATGACGGCCCTACTTGGCCGGGTCTGGTGTGGATGGCTCTGCCCTCAAACGGTCTTTAACGATCTGGCGGAGCTGTTAACTAGAAAAATTAGCATGAAAGTCTCTCCCGTATCAGCGCACCTGAGTACGCATTTAGTCGCATTGGTTATCGCCACGGTGATTGCTTTCAACATGTTTTGCTGGTTCATTCCCCCCGCCCAGGTAGCTGCCAATCTATTAAATTTTACCGACCATCCGCTTATGGTTGTAACCTTTCTATTGGTGACCCTGTCCGGTTATTTTAACCTTATTTTGATCAGGCGGAGTTTTTGTCGCAGTTACTGTCCGTACGGCAGATTTCAGATGGCTCTGATGGATGCCAGCACATTGAATCTGTCCTTTCTGGAGGAAAGCCGTGATCGCTGTCTGCGCTGCAACGCCTGTGTACGGACCTGCCCGATGGAGATTGATATCCGCACTGGCTTTCAGGTTGAATGTATTGGATGCGGCCGCTGCATTGATGCCTGTCGTGCCGTTATGGAAGCAACATCGAACGGGATCGGGTTAATTGATTATCGCTTTGGGACGGTAAAGGGGATGCGCTTCAAATTGGGCACCACTACCGGGGCACTATTGCTCGCAACGCTGTTGCTTGCCGCCGGTCTCATCTGGGGAGTTATGAACCGAAGTCAGACCGCCTTTGCCGTGCAGCGAGTGGCAACCGCCGACGTGAGACATCTGCCCGATGGTTCCGTAGCGCAACCCTGGCGGGCGATTATCGGTAACCGTTCAGAGGATTTCCAAGTTTACTCGCTCCGTGTTGATGGTGACTCTTCCGGCGGAGTCGATCTGCTTGGCCAGACGAGTGATATCAGGGTAGCGCCTAATCAGCACCGCGAAATCATCTTTATGATCCATCGTGCGAAAAATACAAGTCAGCCCAAAAAACTTGATATTCAACTATTCAGTGGTGATAGTTCAACTGCATCAGTATCCGTATCTGTCCTGCCGTGACCATGCTTCCGGAACATATGTGCAGCCATTGCGGAATCAGCTTTCGCTGGAAAACGGTTGCCAGCACAGATGATGAAGCTATCTTCTGCTGCCGTGGCTGTCAAGGCGCCTACCGTATGATCTGCGCTGCCGGTCTTGATAGTTTTTATCAGCGTTCCGACCGCACGACTCCGACTGTGGAAACCAAGCATCCCGTCAACTTTAACTCAGCAGACCTGGCTATGCACCTTATTCCAGAGGGAGACCTGTGCCGGATTGATATACTGATCGGCGGTATCACCTGTCCCTCTTGTGTCTGGTTATTAGAGCGGATGCTCGCTCGCATTCCGGGTGTTGAATCTGTCAGCATTTCCTACAGCGGCGGTATAGCGTCACTGCGGTTGAATCCTCAACAGGTTACACCGCTTGAATTATTTTCTGTCATCTCACACCTTGGCTATTCTCCACGCCCCTATTCGGCTGATCAGTCAGAAAAGGATGCGCGGCGTGAGCGTGACGATCTGCTACTCCGTTTCGGTACGGCGATCTTTTTAACTATGCAGTTGATGGCCTATTCCTATGCCCTGTATGCGGGATATTTTCAGGGTATCGGGGCGGGTATGAAGCAGTTTTTGCAGTATGTTTCGCTGCTGGTAACTACTCCGGTCGTGTTCTATTCCGGCTGGCCGTTTATAGCCGGGGCCTGGCGTTCGCTTAAAACGGCGGCTCCCGGAATGGATCTACTCATCGCTTTGGGCGCTCTTTCGGCGTGGTTCTATAGTATGTGGGCTACGTTTGCCGGGCAGGAAACCTATTTTGAAAGCGCAGCGACCATCGTGACGTTTGTTCTGATTGGCCGTCTGCTCGAACTTTCGGTACGCCGAAAAGCCATGTCCGGTATCAGTGCTTTGTATGCGGCAGCCCCGCAACGGGCAACATTGGTGGGGGAGGGTGGTAATTGCACCGTCGATGTGAGTGATATCCGCCCAGGAAATCTGCTGCTGGTGCGGCAGGGTGAACGTTTTCCGGTCGATTGCCTGATTGTAGAGGGAGAGACAGAGATTGACCAGTCTCTGGCAACGGGTGAAAGTCAGCCGGTACTGCGTATCAGTGGTGAAGATGTTCGTTCCGGATGTGTTAATGTGGCTGCCCCGGTGACCGTGCAGGCACTGAGACCTGTCGGTCAAAGCTATCTGATGCGGGTTGCATCACTTGTGCAGATGGCTCAGGCCGGAAAACCGAAACTGCAGCAGTTGGCTGACCGGGTGTCCGGATGGTTCGTGCCGGCTGTTATTGTGCTGGCGCTTCTGGTCTGTGCGGGACGCTTCCTCTATTTCGGTGATAATGCCGGTGCTGCGATCATGTCGGCCCTGTCTGTTGTCTTGATCGCCTGTCCCTGTGCTATGGGATTGGCTGTGCCGGCTGCGGTGCTGGCTGCGTGCAGTCGTTCGGCATCACTTGGTATTATTTTGCGGGGTGGAGACGTAATTGAACGCCTGGAATCCGTGACGAATGTACTGTTCGATAAAACCGGTACAATAACCTGCGGACTGCCCGGTGTTATTGAGTTTGAAACATATCAGGATTTTGCTGCGTCTGCCGTTCTTCAAGCGGCAGCCTCTTTGGAAGAACAGGCTGCGCACCCGTTAGCCCGGGCCATAGTTCAGTACGCAGCCGAACAAGGGTATCAGCCTGAGATATGCCATGATTTTCGCTCAGTTCCGGGGAGGGGTGTTACAGGGATGCTGACGCATGGAGTGCAGGTGTCGTGCGGCAGTCAGGCGTTTCTTGCGGATCAGAGAATCTCCGTTCCTCTGGATCTGCAGCTTGATAGCTCTTCTTCGACCGTTCTGCTTGCCATTGACGGCTGCCTGGCGGGGCGTTTTTTGTTGATAGATTTGCTGCGTGAGGGGGCCCGGTCAGCCATTTCCGGGTTTGCGGCAGAGCGGATTGAGATTAGTATTATAAGTGGTGATCATCAGGTTACTGTTGACCGTATTGCCTTTGAAATTGGTGTGTTATCGGCCGAGGGCGGGATGACTCCTGATGAAAAACTGGCGTATGTTGCCAGACTGCAACTGGCGGGACGTAACGTCCTGATGGTTGGTGATGGCGTCAATGATGCACCCGCTCTGGCATCCGCTACGGTCAGTTGCTCACTGTCCGGGTCGAGTGAC
>CAIRND010000461.1 GCA_903879825.1 uncultured Geobacteraceae bacterium | reverse complement strand
CCATTGTAGCGTTCCAAACGGGGCGAACCATATTTCCATTTGGGGGTGGCAAAAGCCGAAAACGGTACCATTTCGCCAAGGTTGTTGCGTACATACCAACTGCCGATATCTTCCGGCAGCATCCGATATTTCGCATCAGCTTGGAGAAAGACCTTCTTGACGCGGCCGTTTTCGATAAAATCGTTAACATACGAGCTCCCCCAGGCGGTGGCAAGCACGTCATTGATACTCGTCAGCGGAACTCCAAGCGACCCCGCCCGGACGTCGTCTATGTCGAGCTTGAACTGAGGAGAATCATCCTGACCGTTCGGGCGTACCGCTTTAAGTTTCGGGTTTTTCATTGCCATTCCCAGCAGCATATTACGAGCATCCATCAGCTTCTCATGCCCGATACCGCCCCGATCCTGCAGCATAAAGTCAAAGCCGTTGGCCTGCCCCAGCTCAACAACCGCTGGTGGTGAAAAGGCAAATGCCATGCCGTCCCTGAATTGTGAAAAGGCTCCCATGGCACGACCAGCAACGGCAGGCGCCTTCAAGTCAGGGGTCGGGCGGTACTTCCAGTCCTTCAGCCTGACAAAAGCAAGCGCCATGTTCTGACCACGACCGGCAAAGCTGAAACCTGCAACCGTGATGACCGCTTCCACCGTTTTTTGTTCCTTCTCTGCAAAGTGTTTCTCCAACTGTTCGACAACCTTCATGGTCCGTTCCATGGTGGCACCGGCCGGCAGTTGAATCTGACAAATGATGAAACCCTGATCCTCATCCGGCAGGAACGAGGTGGGAAGCCGTTGAAAGAGGAATACCATCCCCACCACAATGGCACCGTACACGACCAGATAGCGCACCGGCTTTTTAAAGGAGCGTCCGACAATACCTTCGTACTGATCTCTACAGCGGTCAAAAATTTTGTTAAACCAGCGAAAGAAACCTTTGAACCAGCCGGATTCCCCCGCACTATGCCCTTTCGCCACCGGTTTAAGCAGCGTCGCGCACAGTGCCGGTGTCAGCGTCATGGCCAACAGCACCGAGAGGATCATGGCGGAAATGATGGTGATAGAAAACTGCCGGTAGATAACACCGGTTGAACCGCCAAAAAAGGCCATCGGCAGAAAGACCGCCGTCAGTACGGTCGCAATTCCCCACAGGGCGCTGGTGATCTGCCCCATTGATTTGATGGTCGCTTCCTTGGGAGGCAACCCCTCTTCACTCATTATTCGTTCCACGTTCTCCACAACCACGATGGCGTCATCAACCAGCAAACCGATGACGATGACCAGGGCAAACATGGTGAGCGTGTTGATGGAAAAGCCACAGGCGGAGAGTACTCCGAACGTGCCGAGCAGCACCACCGGCACGGCGATGGTCGGAATAAGGGTAGCGCGGATGTTCTGCAGAAAAAGGAACATGATGATAAAAACGAGAAAAACCGCCTCAATTAGTGTCTGAACCACCTCTTCAATGGATATCTTGACGAACGGTGTCGTGTCGTAGGGATAAACTACTTTCATGCCGGTTGGGAAAAATTTGGACAGCTCCACCATCTTGGCCTTAATTCTGTTGGCGGTATCAAGAGCATTGGCCCCGGCTGCCAAACGGATCGCCATCCCCCCCAGCGGTTTCGCCTGATAACGTGCCTCCACATCGTAATTTTCGGTGCCAATTTTACAATCAGCCACATCTTTCAGCCTCACGCTGGAGCCGTCGCTGTTGGTGCGCAGGACAATGGCGTCAAACTGCTCCGTCGTCTGGAGCAGCGTCCGCGCAGTAATGGTGGCATTAAGCTGCTGTCCTGCCGTTGCCGGGTTGCCGCCGAACTGCCCCGCTGATATCTGGGCGTTTTGTGCCTGTAGTGCCGCAATGACATCGTTGGTGGTCAAGCGGTAATTGTTCAGTTTGGAAGGATTCAACCAGATCCGCATGGCGTTCTGGGAGCCGAACATCTGCAGTTCGCCCACCCCTTCAACCCGGCTGATGATTTCCTGAATGTTGGATACCGCATAGTCAGTCAGCTGATAGCGGTTCATGGAGTTATCCTCAGAAATGAGGCCAATAATCAGCAAAAAGTTTTTGGTGGACTTGACCACCTGAATCCCTTGACGCTGGACAATCTGGGGGAGAAGTGGCGTGGCAAGCTGCAACTTGTTTTGCACCTGAACCTGAGCGATATTCGGATCGGTACCCGCCTTAAAAGTCAGATTTATGGCGATTGCTCCGGCGGAATCACTGGTGGAGGACATGTAAATCAGATTGTCGATTCCGTTCAGTTTTTGCTCTATAACCTGTGTCACCGTATCCTGAACAGTCTGGGCAGAGGCCCCCGGATACATGGCATTAATGGTAATTTGCGGTGGAGCAATGGGCGGATATTGGGAAACCGGCAATGTATTGATAGCCAGAAGGCCGACAAGCATGACCATTATGGCAAGCACCCATGCAAATATTGGGCGATTAATAAAAAATGTAGGCATTACGTAGCTCCTTAAAAAACGTCTGATACGTTCGACCAGTCAGACCGGTCAGATTATTTTTTTACGGCAGGAGCGGCTGCGGCAGGTACTGCCGGTGCGCTGCCAAACGGAACCGCTTTAACGGGTGTTCCGGGTCTCGCCTTTTGCAATCCTTCCAGGATAATGCGATCGCCGGCTTTCAAACCGTCGCTTACCAGCCAGCTATCACCGACCGTACGAACAACCTTGATCGGACGCGCTTCCACCTTTTCTTCGGCACCAACCACCATCACCATCGCATCACCTTTTGGATTACGCGTGACCCCACGCTGCGAAACAAGAATGGCTTTTTCGTTGATCCCCTCCTCCAAAACAGCCCGCACAAACATTCCCGGCAGAAGCGCCTGTTTAGGGTTGGGGAATATTGCCCGCAAGGTCACGGAGCCAGTGCTCTGGTCAACGGTGACTTCTGAGAATTTAAGCGTTCCCGGCAATGGATACGCGGAACCATCTTCCATGAGCAGCTTAACCTGCGCTGAGTTGCTCTTTTTCAGTACCCCGTTGGCCAGATTCTGCTTCAGTTTAAGCAGATCAGAGATTGACTGGGTGACATCCACATACATGGAACCAAGTTGCTGAATAGTAGCCAAAGCACCCGCTTGGCCGGCAGTTACCAGCGCTCCATCGGTGACAGCCGAGCGCCCTATTCTTCCGGAGATCGGGGCGACTACCTTGGTATAGGCCAGGTTGATCCGAACGGTTTCAACAGCAGCCCTGGCCAAGGCCACATCGGCCTCAGCCTGTTTGAGAATGGCATAGGCATCGTCATAATCCTGCTGGCTGACCGCCTTGATCTTCACCAGATCCTTATAGCGTGCCTCTTTAAGCCGCGCTGGGATCAAATTGGCCTCAGATCTGGCTTCAGACGCTTTAGCGCTGGCGAATGCCGCCTGATAGGTTGCAGGATCAATCTGATACAGGACCTGTCCGGCTTGCACATCTGAGCCCTCGGTGAAGAGACGTTTCTGGATGATTCCTCCCACCTGTGGCCTCACCTCGGCAATTAATTGCGGTGCTGTGCGCCCTGAAAGTTCCGTCGTCAGGGAAATGCGCTGCGGTTGAACGGTGACTACACCTACTTCTGGTGGACCGGAGGGAGGAACCTGGCCGGCTGATTTCTGTTTGCCGCAGCCGGTGATCATGGTGCTGACTGCAACAATGACAACAGCGGCACGTAAGGTTTTTTTAAACGTTGTCTGCATAAATACCTCTGAGTTAATTATTTGAATGAATGTTCATTCCCTTTTTACCGTATTCAAGACTTATTTTTATACATTTGGTGCGTTAGTTAACTTCTTATGCCATCCCAGCACGCTTCAATCGTCCGGGTGATTAATTGCTCGTCGAGCGATACAAAGTTGAGAATATGGTCGCGCGCCACATTGTGCAGCGGACCAAAAGAGAGGGAAAAAAGAATAACCAGGGGGAGATTCTTCATGACGTGCTGGGAGATTCCTTCTTCAAAAAGTTCACGGAAAATGTCACAGCCTTCTTTTTCTCCCAGAATTTTATCTCTGCGGTACACCACACCATAGGGGGAATTATGAAACTGCTCCAGATAGCGGAAATCAAGAGGATTCTCGATGAAATAGCGCAGCAGCGCGGTGCCAAGATGGATAAAGCGCGCTCTGATCGGCATAGTTACCGCGTACCCCTCCAGAATAACGGGATAGATCCTTTGTTCCAGATCCTGGTAAAGCTCGGTAATCAGTATGTCCTTGTTGGCAAAATAGCGGTAGATGGTCCCGGCGCCAACCTGTGCACGCTCGGCAATCATTGCCATGGGAGCGCCATGAAAGCCGTTTTCAGCAATAAGCTCCAGGGCTGCACGTACAATTTCTTCTCGCTTGTCATTTTTTTGCATGTT
>CAIRND010000460.1 GCA_903879825.1 uncultured Geobacteraceae bacterium | reverse complement strand
TCGAACAAATGCGGCGCTGATCAGCATCTCTGTACCGCCCTGGATACGACGGTTAATCCCGATTCAGTCCATTATCTCGGCCCGATCATTATTTCTGAACGGGATCGCCCGGTGCGTATTAAATTCACCAACCGGCTGCCGGTCGGTTCTGCCGGAGATCTTTTTATCCCGACTGATACTACCGTTATGGGTGCCGGTCCCGGCCCTGCCTATCAGGGGGCTGCACGTGGCCTCGGCGCGCCGTGCGACAATACGGTCGATGGCAACAAGTGCGCCAGTTACCCGCAGAACCGCGCCGCTATTCATCTGCATGGTGGACGCACCCCCTGGATCAGTGACGGTACTCCCCATCAGTGGATTACTCCCGCTGGTGAGAATACCCCGTTCACCAAAGGGGTCAGTCTGCAGAATGTTCCCGATATGCCCGATCCGGGTGATGGCTCGACAACCTATTACTATACCAACCAGCAGAGCGCCCGTCTGATGTTCTATCACGACCATGCCTTCGGTATTACGCGGCTCAATGTGTATGTCGGCGAAGCAGCCGGCTACGTTATCCAGGACAAGTATGAGCAGGATCTTATCGCTCGCGGTATCATTCCCGCCGATCAGATTCCACTGATCATTCAGGACAAAACCTATGTGAACGCCTCCGAAATTCGTAAATATGATCCGCTGTGGAACTGGGGCAGCGGTACAATGGTTAATGGCGTTCGGACCGTGGAGGAGGGTGACCTGTGGCTGCCGCATGTTTACCTGCCGGCTCAAACTTCCACCGCAGGGAAGGGGGGTGTTAATCCTTTTGGTCGCTGGATGTATGGCCCCTGGTTTTATCCGGCCACCATTATTGAAAAAGGGCCGGTAGCTAACCCCTATTATGACGCAGATTGCAGCAGTCCTTTTAAAGCGGTGTATGCGAATTGCACCACACCTGGTCAACCGCTTCAGATTCCCGGTACTCCCAATACATCAATGGGAATGGAAGCGTTTCAGGACAGCGCCGTTGTTAACGGTACTGTCTTTCCCTCCCTTACTGTTGATCCGCGTGCCTATCGCTTCCGGGTTCTGAATGCCGCCAACGACCGCTTTTTCAACCTGTCATTCTATGAGGCAGATGACGGCCTGAATATGACACTGCCTGATGGCACAAAGGGTCCCAGTCCCGCTGGAATTGATGCGCAACTGCTCAGCCCGGATCTCCGGTTGCTTGCCGGTGATCGTTCCAATCAGACCGAAGTAAGAATGCTGTCGGCATCAGCCAACCTTGCCACACTTGGCAATTGGCCTGCATTATGGCCCATTGACGGCCGTGAAGGTGGTGTGCCTGACCCGGCATTCAGGGGCCCCAAGTTTTTGCAGATCGGCACCGAGAGTGGTTTTTTACCAAAACCGGTACTTATTGAACATCAGCCGATTACCTATATTACCGATCCGACCGCTTTTTGGGTCGGCAATGTGGATAAAATGGGGCTGGCACTCGGCCCTGCTGAACGGGCAGACGTGATCGTTGATTTCAGTGCTTTTGCCGGAAAAACCCTGATCCTGTACAACGATGCACCCGCGGCTTGGCCTGCGGGAGTTGGCGGCTATGATTATTACACCGGCGCGCCGGATAACCGTGATACCGGTGGTTTCGGTGCAGGTGGCACCTTTAATGCGATTACCGGTGTGTTTGATGGCGGCCACGGGCCTGAGGTGGGTTATGCCCCGAATACCCGCACGGTCATGCAGATTATTGTCCGGCCAACGGCTGGCGCTGACCCTGCCTATGACTTCAGTCAGGCTAATCTCGAAAATGAGTTTACGGCAGCAGCACCCGTTACTGCGGTAAACCCGGCTCCGGCAAAGACTCTTTTCGAGCGCGCACAGGAACCGATCATTGTCGGTCAGGCTGCTTATGCAACGGCCTATCCCAATTCTTATTTTCCGCCGAACTTTCCATGGGAAGGCATCGCGCAGATTAACGACCAGTCGCTTCAGTTTGTAACGCTGGCCGGTGCACCGGTGGTTGTTGCGACAGAACCGAAAGCGCTGCACGATGAAATGGGCGCCTCTTTTGACCCGATTTACGGCCGTATGAGTGGTAACCTCGGTATGCAGATACCTAATCCGACCACATTGACGGCGACCATGGTTAATTATGGCTTTACCGATATTCCAAGCGAATACGTTAACAATTCCACTTCGACAAATATCACCGTCGTTCCTGATCCTGTTACCGGCTTCAACAAGCGCACCGATGGCACCGAAATCTGGAAAATATCGCACAACGGTGTTGATACCCATCCGATTCATTTCCATATTTTTGACGTGCAGGTGATCAACCGGGTCGGCTGGGATGGTCAAATCCTGATGCCGGAACCAAATGAACTTGGCTGGAAAGAGGTGGTGAAAATCAGTCCGCTGGAAGACACCATCGTCGCGGTACGGCCGCGCGCTCCCGATCTTCCGTTCGGTATCACCAACAGCCTGCGCCCGCTCAATCCGGCTATCCCGATCGGTTCAACTATGGGTTTCACCAGCATCGATCCGGTCACCGGTCAGGCGTATGTTGCGCCGTCACCATTTGCAGCCGGTGTCACTAACATTCTCTTCGATTTCGGCTGGGAGTACGTCTGGCATTGCCATATCTTGAGCCATGAAGAGATGGACATGATGCGCCCCATCGTCTTGACCGTTATCAACAATAAGCCTGATGCACCTGTCCAGACGACATCCACCGCATTTACAGGAAACGTCACTGTAACCTGGAATGACCCGACACCACTGTCAGCGCCAACCACTCTTGGCAACATAAAGAACGAAATCGGTTTCCGTATCGAGCGCTGCGCCGGTCGGACCTGTACCAACTTCAGCCAGATCGGCACCGCTCTTGCCAATGCCACAGATTTTACTGATACCGCTGCAATCGTCGGAACAGATCCGTACCTGCGCTATCGGATATTCGCCTACAATGCCGCAGGGGTTTCACCGGCATCCAACATTGTCACCACGATGAATGGCGCACCGATTAATGGCGTCTGCGGGGCAAGTAATGGCACAACCTTCATCGTCAGGCCCACCATTGGGCTTTGTACCGTTGGTAACGTCACTCCGGTAACGGGCAGCGGACCGTGGAGCTGGAGCTGTACCGGTTTTAATGCCGGAACGGCAGCAAGTTGCACCGCTCCGATACAGCAATACACTTTGCTGTTTGTAGCCGCTGCACACGGCACACTGAGCGGTTCTGCAGCGCAGACAGTCAACTATAACGCCAACGCAACAGCGGTGACAGCCGTGCCAAATACGGCTTATCAGTTTGTCAGCTGGACAAATTCGCTTGGTACCACCGTCAGCCTGCTGCCGACTCTTACCGCGACTGCGGTAAGAGCCAATACGACCTATACCGCCAACTTCAGCATGGCCAAAGATTTTAACGCAGACGGCAGTGCCGATATCCTCTGGACCAACAGCACTAACAACAGCAGCCTCGTCTGGTACATGAATAATACCACCAAGCTGACTGAGGCGGCGCTTCCTGCTCCGCCAGCGGGCAACGGCTGGGCAATTGTCGGCACCGGTGACTTTAACCACGATGGTAAAACAGATCTTCTCTGGCGTAACAGTACTACCGGCGCAAACAGAATTTACTACATGAATGGTGTTACCAAGCTTTCGGAAGTTACCATAGCGTCACAGGCCACGCCGTGGGTTGTGGCCGGAGTAGCAGATTTCGACAAAGACGGCAATGTGGATATTCTCTGGCGACACCCGACGTCCACCACCAACAATCTGTTTATCTGGTACATGAACGGCGCGGTTAAGAACGCCGGGGCCAGTGCCTATATTACGCTGAACAGAACCGCCATGGGGCAGCCCTGGCTGGTCGCTGGAGTTGGCGATTTTAATGGTGACGGCAACCCCGACATCCTGTGGAGACACCCCACTGCAACCACAAACAACACCTATGTCTGGTACATGAATAATGCCACCGTAGCCAGCGCCAGCGGCTATATGACCGCCATGGCTCAGCCGTGGGTCGTTGCGGGAGTCACCGACTTCAACAATGATGGCGCGCCGGATATTCTGTGGAGAAATCCGCAGACAAATACCAACAACACCCAGGTGTGGTACATGAACGGAATCGTTCACAGCGGTGCGGCCATTACGATTACACCGAACCTGGCTTCTAACTGGCAGATTGTTGGAAAATAGTGAGTGTACCGTTAACGGACTGTGGCTATTGATATTACACAATGGCCACAGTCCACAACCATACGTAACCGAAATATCTGAACGGGAGGAACGAGAATGAACAGAAATAAAATCAGCATTATAATTACACTCTGTGCTGCCATGGTATTCGCTTTGAGTGGTTGCGGCGGAGGCGGCGGAAATGCGCCGAACAATAAATCAACTGCAGCAGTGGCCGGTCCGGCGCAATCTGTTGTATCCGGAGATGTCGTCGCATTAAATGGTGAACAGAGTACCGGAGCTGACGGCAACCTGATTACCTATGCATGGAGCCTGGTCGCAACACCATACCTGAGCTCTGTCGTGTTGGATCGCCCGACAGATGTAAATCCGACTTTTACACCGGACATGCCTGGCCAGTATACTCTCAAGCTGAAAATCACTGATTCAACATCAAAAACCGCCGAAGATACTATTACGGTGACGGTAACCGACTCTACTGAAAATGCCTTTCCCGTGGCGAATGCCGGCGCAGCTCAAATCGTCCTTACCGGCGCCGTGGTGACTCTTGATGGAAGAAAAAGCAGTGACTCCAATGGAGATCTTTTGACCTATAGCTGGACTTTTTATCAACTTCCGTCAGGAAGCGCAGCGACGCTGACAAACGCCACTGGCGTGTACCCCACGTTTACCCCTGATATGTCAGGCGACTATTACGTGAACCTGATCGTCAGTGACGGCAAGGTACGGAGCACTGTTTCCACCGTTAAAATAACCGCCTCAACGGAAGATAATAATGCAGCTCCCGTGGCGAATGCCGGAATAACACAGACGGTCGCCGTCGGCAAAATCGTCTCCCTTGACGGCAGCAAAAGCAGTGATGCAAATATTACTGACACACTGACCTATAGCTGGTCCTTCACCTCCACCCCGGATGGAACGATGCCGACTCTGTCAAGTGCAACGATTGCCATGCCGACGTTTACCGCCACGACTGTCGGTGCCTATGTGCTCAATCTGCTTGTCAGCGACGGCAAGGAAAACAGCACGGCTGCGGTTGTTACCATAAACGTTGTTGCCAATGTCACACCTGTGGCGTTTGCCGGTTTCAATCGCAGTGTTATTACCGGTGTAACGGTACAGCTTGATGGCACAAGCAGCAGCGATGCCAATGGCGACACGCTGACCTATCACTGGTCACTTGCCGGCCCCGCCGGAAGTCATGCCGCACTTTCAAGTGCAACGGCAACGAAACCAATTTTTGTACCAGACGTAGCCGGTGTTTACTCCGTTGATCTGGTCGTTAATGACGGCAAAGTGGATAGTGAAGCGGTTACCGTTGTCATAACCTCTGCCGCAACCAGCACGGTAATTCCGTTTGCAAATGCAGGAACAGCAACAAGAACGGTGATTACCGGTGCTGTTGTCGCACTTGATGGCAGCCGCAGTGATGATGTTGATGGAGATCCTTTGACCTCCTACACGTGGGCTATGGCATCCCGTCCCGTTGGCAGTGTCGCAATCATTTCAAATGTCGCAGCCATTAAGCCAACGTTTACCGCAGACAAAGCCGGAGTCTATAGTGTCACTCTCGTGGTCAGTGATGGAACGGTAAACAGTCTGCCCGCCACTGTCACAATTACAGCCAGTGATCCGTATATCGAATTATCCCGAGTGGCGTATTACGGCGATGATATTCTGGCACTGCCTTACAGTCAGGCGGTAGTTTCCACTCCGATTGTGACCTCGGGAAGTGCGACACTTGCAACATTTAAGCTTGCAGCTATTGGTGCAAATTACACGGTCAGCAATCTCACCGTTACTTCCAGTTCAAGCGCGGTGACACCTTCGTTTCGAAACTTGAGTAACGGAACCATATCAACGGGAAGTCAGAAGGTATTCTATCTCGTTGCCACCCCTACCAGCGGCAGTACCGTAACTGTTACCTATAGTTTTACGGTTACGAAAGATGTCGCAGGATCAACGGGAAAAACATTTACCTATACAGCCAGCCTGAAGACTCTCTAAGGCTTTTCACATTGTACCACCGTGCTTTCCCGAGGGGGGCGCGGTGGTACAAAACTCTTCGCATCGTCCCCTCACTTCTGCTGATT